>JBAZCD010000182.1:0-6235 GCA_041671205.1 Pedobacter sp. | reverse complement strand
ACTGAAAGGGGGCTTGCTTTTTAACGGATACATAAAAACATACGAAATAGCGTATAAATCGCTATTTTATCTGCATTTTTATTTTAACCGGACAATAGTGATTGACAGTTGACAATTGAATCCGTCGATAGAAGCTGATCCGCCTAAAGCTGCTGTCATCCCGATCCGCCCTTCGCGGAGAGGGATCTCATCAATATTAATGAAGATTTTCAATTTAAAAACCGTTGTTCCCGTCGTTAGCCAGGTAACAGCTAACAGACAACAGTTTGTGCCCAGGAGCAGATTCGAACTGCCACACCCGTTAAGGCGCCACCCCCTCAAAGTGGTGCGTCTACCAATTTCGCCACCTGGGCAAGATGTTTATTGAATTGATCATTTTCATTTACAGCGTTTAGTTTCTAACAACTAACAACCAACAACTAACAACCAATGTGTGCCCGAAGAGAGACTCGAACTCTCAAGGATATAACTCCAACGGCTTCTGAGACCGCAACGTTTACCAATTTCGCCATCCGGGCATTCTTTTTCTTCCATTTAGAGTCAGTTTGTTGATAGTTGTGACGCTCAGTGACACTGACATGTTCGTTAGAAAGGCATGCAAATATATAAGAATTCGGATAAAATTAAGAAGCGATTTCATATATTAAATTCACATCAAACTATACCTTAACTCCTACTTTATCTAATCCATCAATAAGATGATAGGTAAAGACTCAGCTTGGATAAAAATCCTTATTTTAGACTGCTAAACAAGTATAAATGCATAAACTGAAGCTATTTTCTGTATTCTACAAAAGCACGCTAAGTTTAAGCATCGCATTTGCTGCACTAGTTGCAGTAATAGGAGGGAGGCTGGGTTTTATTACAGTTTTCGGGGTTGCATTTATGACTGGAAGCTGGATTTTAAGCCTTTACTATAAAGAGCAAACCCGCAAAAATGAATGCGTCTATTATCAGAATATGGGTATAACTAAATCTGCTTTAGTGATTTTCTGTATTCTCCTGAATGTATTGATTGGATCATTCTGCATTATTTATGATCGTGCCTGATGTTTTAGAAGTTGATAGTCTTGCAAAAAGGTATTCTGAACGGGTAATCTTAAGTGATGTTTATTTAAAATGCGTCACCGGAGATATTGTGGGCCTGTTTGGTAGAAACGGGACCGGAAAATCGACCCTGATGAAGATCGTGTTTGGAATAGAAAGGGCAGATAACAAATTTGTCAGGGTGAATGATAAGGTATTGGTGAGCCAGTCTCAGCCGATACAGGAAATTTCCTATCTGTCACAGGACACCTTTTTACCCAATAATTTAAAGGTGCTGGAGCTAATCAGGCTTACCTTAAATAATAAGCATACGGATAGTTTTTTGAATGATCCTATCCTGAGTCCCTTTCTGAGTCATAAAGTGAATTCCCTTTCAGGAGGGGAGCTTCGCTATCTGGAGATTAAGCTTTTATTGAACCTGCCTTCGAAGTTTGTATTGCTTGATGAGCCGTTCAATGGTATTTCACCAATTAATGTACAAGCGGTCACTGAACTGATTAAATCTCATTCGAAATCAAAAGGTATTATTCTGACCGACCATGATTATCATAGCGTTCTGGATGTCGCAAACAGGTTTTATCTGTTGAGTGATGGCTACCTGAGATCAATCTCGGGAAGAACTGATTTGGTAAGGCTGGGATATTTGAATCGTTAAGGATGATTAATTTTACTCTGTTTGTCCTTGGTTATTCTATTCTTTTTTTATTTCATAACATAGTTCAACCATTCCGTTTTGGTAAGCTGTCACGTCTTTCAAATGCAATGCTTGTTCTGGTTCGATGCAGTCAAAAAATGGTACCCCTTCACCTAAAATGATTGGTAAAATGGATAATCGTATTTCGTCTGCTAATTTTAACCGAATAAAGTCTCTGCTAAGCACCGCACCCCCAACCACCCAAACATTCTTATAGTTTGGCATTAGCCGTTCGTGTACAAGTTTATTCAGGTCGCCCGAATAAAATTCGATGTTCTGCCTGTCAGAGGATAATTTTTTGTTGCTTAGCACAATTGTCGGTTTGTCTCCGTAAGCCCAACCATAAGATTGAGAAAGCTCTAATGCGTGTTCATAAGTCCGCGCTCCCATTACATAGCAGTCTATTGTTTTAATAAACTCTTCCGGATTTGGATCAATAACTCCTTTCTCGTACTTGTCTGATACTTCAAACCACGAAACGCTGTTGTCTTTTTTGGCAATAATGCCATCAAGACTTGAGACCATATGTATTGTTATTCTAAAGGCATCTGTTGTCATTTGTCAGCATATTTTTGAACTGTTAAACAAAGGCTGTCCGAAGTCATTTCATAATATCAGTCATTTACCGGCTCATAATAAAGCAATACTGCACCAGACTTAAAGGTTTTTGTCTTTATGAGTTTAAGAATAGTCCTGTCCTTTATATTCTCAAATAAAGGCAAACCGCTACCTGCGATCACCGGATGAGTACAAAGTTGAAATTCATCAATCAAATTAAGGTTCATTAGCTGTATGATCAAACTCCGGCTGCCAACTAAAATGTCCCCACCACCTGAGGAATACTTAAGCTCTAAAACCATTTCTTCAAGAGATTTGTCAGATAATTCAGCACTGTCCCATGCTGTATTTTTCAGCGTATGCGAAAAGACAATTTTTGGAATTTTGTCGATACCGATTGCAAAGTCGTCCATTGATTTTTCACCCGAAGGGTTTTTTAGCAGAGTTTGCCAGAATTGCATGAGCTGGTATGTTATCCTTCCATATAGAACCAGGCCTGACTTATCTAATAATTCAGTGTAATGATCATGAATTTCTTCATCCGGGATAATTGCGGTATGATCGCAAAATCCATCAAGTGTCATATTGATTCCTGCGATTAGTTTTCTCATATTTTGTTTTAAACCTAACCAATTCAGTGTATTACGGCTTTTTATTATCTTATATTAAATATACTCATTATCAGTAAGGTATCCCACTTTACAAAGAGAGGTAAGCTTGAGCCGAAAGGTGTAAACATATATTTTAGGCCATATCTACCTCAAATAAGAAACTGAATTAATATATAAAATAAGGCAGAGATAGCCGCTGGCTTAAAGATATTTCACCTTAGGCTGTAATACTGGTATTCGTTGTTTTGGCGGGTATAATTCTTATTGGGTGGGGGTTGAAGCGGGGGTAATGTAGTGCCTGGGTGAGTAAATTAGCTGAGAGGGGCTTGCTTGCCCGCTGCTTTGGAAAATATAGTTTAATGCAGTTAAAGAAAGTATTTAGAGATGTTGCGCTTCAACTAAGGGGAGGTGGGGCTTGTATATTGCTTGTTTATTCTTTTTTAGGACTCTAAGGACAAATGGGACTGTTAAAAAGCCATTGTTCTTACTTGTCTTTTTTGTCCTTATTTCTTAATTCTATTCTAGCCTTAGTCATTCTCTCCCTTAAGCCGCCTTCCTTTAAAAAAGACTGTTCTAATGATTTGATCTGGTTGTATAGTAAATAACTTACAAGCCTGATCAGGCCTATCATCACATTGGCACAAATTTCCGGGTTTTCATTTTCAATCCCTTTTTTGAAGGTTTCATAGCTTGGGTTGGGTATTTTGTTCAATTCCCTGAGCCTTGCAACATACCTATGTTCTTTATCCCATATTTCATGTTTATTACTTCTTAAAAAATCTTCGTAATCTATTCTCAATTCCTCCAAAGAAGCTCTGGCAACATTGGTTAACTTTATTTCCATTTCTTTAGAAGTACCTGAAGCCATACTGGCCTCAACTATATTTTGCTTACCGCTTCTGGCGGCCTGCACCATTTGATCGATGGTACGGTCGTATTTAGTAAAAAAACGTTTGGTAAAATATATTGTACCATCATAGATAATTTCCGATTTCTGATAAGTGATCAGGTTGCGGTAACCACCGTGTTTGGGGATGAAGCCTTCCTTATTATTATCTTCTGCTTCCATTTTTATTTGAGAATTTCAGGTCTCGTGGCTTTGTCCTTCGTGTCCCATTTGTCCTTAAAAAATACCTATTTCTGAAGGGTGATGGTAAATATTGCTGTATGATTTAGTAAACGGTTGGTTTTGGGGTGGGGTCAAGGCAAATGCGCTATTTATGTGGTTGGTATAGAATTTTTTAAAAATGTGCTGTGGCAGCTTACCTAGCCATAGAATCGAAATGATTTTATAGAATCCTTCCCATAAAAGCCTAAAGTGCAGCGGACCAATATGGCCATCTAATCAAATCATAATCACATTCCCCCACCCAAATTCCCATAAAAAAATTAACTTTGCAATTCTAATACAGGCACCCAAAGAAAACGTTCAATGATCCATTTTTTTGTCTCCCCAATAAACAAAGTTTTTGCTGTTCAAATACCTGCTGAGATCAGTCAGGAAGATATAAAAAAACTAAACTGGCTGTTCGGGGAAGCACATAAATCAGATCAGTTGATCATGCCGGGCTATCATATGGGTCCGCGGGCTGCGATGATCACCCCATGGAGTACCAATGCGGTCGAGATCACACAGAACATGGGTATTGCAGGCATTATCCGCATCGAGGAATTTGAAAAGGTTCCTGCAGATTTTAATGCTTTTGATCCGATGCTTTCGCAGAAATATGCGGAACTGAATCAGGAGATCTATACGATCCATATCAAGCCTGAGCCTATTCTGGATATCAG
The DNA here is from genome assembly GCA_041671205.1 of Pedobacter sp. Lineage (GTDB taxonomy): Bacteria > Bacteroidota > Bacteroidia > Sphingobacteriales > Sphingobacteriaceae > Daejeonella. The sequence goes on along the minus strand of JBAZCD010000182.1, from coordinate 1,534 downwards.
TGATATAGCGGCTTATAACCAATCCGAAGGACTGGCTTTGAGCGCTGAGGAAGTTGATTATTTGAATAATCTGGCTACCAAACTGGGAAGGAAATTAACGGATTCTGAGATTTTCGCCTTCTCACAGGCTAATTCAGAGCATTGCCGTCATAAGATATTCAACGGGACCTTTGTAATTGATGGGGAAGAAAAACCGACATCACTATTTAAACTGATCCGTAAAACATCTGAAACGAATCCGAATGAGATTGTTTCGGCCTATAAAGATAATGTGGCCTTCGTTAAAGGTCCGAGGCTGACCCAGTTTGCTCCAAAGAGCGCTGATAAACCTGATTTTTATGAAGAAAAGGAATTCGATTCTGTTCTTTCATTAAAAGCAGAGACCCATAATTTCCCTACAACAGTTGAGCCGTTTAATGGTGCGGCAACCGGCTCGGGAGGGGAGATCCGCGACCGTCTGGCCGGGGGACAAGGTTCATTGCCGCTGGCAGGAACGGCTGTTTATATGACCGCGTATTCGCGCTTACTCGAAGATAAGCACGATTGGGAGCAGGGTATGCCCGAACGCCCATGGCTCTACCAAACCCCAATGGATATTCTGATCAAAGCTTCCAATGGGGCTTCTGATTTTGGAAACAAATTTGGTCAGCCCTTAATTGCAGGTTCTGTTTTAACCTTTGAGCACGAAGAAAACGGTCGTAAAACGGGCTACGATAAAGTGATCATGCAGGCTGGTGGTGTGGGCTATGGCAAGCTGGATCAGGCAATTAAACATAGTCCTAAGGCAGGTGATAAGATTGTAATTCTGGGCGGAGAGAACTACCGGATTGGAATGGGTGGTGCTGCGGTTTCATCTGCAGATACCGGTGCTTTTGGTTCAGGGATTGAGTTGAATGCAATCCAGCGCTCTAATCCTGAAATGCAGAAGCGTGCGGCGAATGCGATCCGTGCTTTTGTTGAAAGCGATCATAACCCGATCGTCTCCATACATGATCATGGCGCCGGAGGGCATTTAAACTGCCTTTCGGAATTGGTGGAAGCTACCGGCGGACTTATTGATCTGGATAAACTGCCTGTTGGCGATCCAACTTTATCAGCAAAAGAAATTATTGGTAACGAATCACAGGAACGTATGGGTCTGGTGATCGGCCAGAAAGATATAGCGACTTTAAAACGCATTGCCGAGCGTGAGCGCTCTCCGATGTATGAGGTAGGGGATGTAACCAATAATCATCGTTTTACCTTCGAGTCGAAATCGACAGGTTTAAAGCCTATGGATTATGCTCTGGAAGATTTCTTTGGAAGTTCTCCGAAAACCATCATGGCTGATAAAACGGTTCAGCGGAGTTATGCGGAACTGAGTTATAATACTTCAGATATTCCAGCTTACTTAAATCAGGTATTGCAATTGGAAGCAGTGGCCTGTAAAGATTGGCTGACTAATAAAGTCGACCGTTGCGTGGGCGGAAGGGTTGCTAAACAGCAATGTGCCGGACCGCTGCAATTGCCATTAAACAATGCAGGAGTGATGGCT
>JBAZCD010000181.1:0-6269 GCA_041671205.1 Pedobacter sp. | reverse complement strand
AAATAATAAATAGAATAGTAACCATGAATAAAAGAAAACAATTTTGTAGAAATCCCCTGTTTTTTGGGGATCAGTCCATGGTTTTATTCTATCTGCTAATCATCATTCTATCCATATCGTGTGCAGGTGACAAATCGGGAGATTATACTGTAATGAAAGGTCCATTCAAGCAGTCTGTAACAGAGGCAGGTGAACTGGAAGCCGTTAATGCATCGAATATCAAGATGCCCAGAATAGCCTATCAGTATGGATACCAGTTTAAAATAATTGGTTTGGCAGAGCATGGTAAAATTGTCCATAAAGGAGACTCTATTGTAAAACTCGACCCTTCGTCTATTTACAAGTATATTATTGAAGGGGAAGCCAGGCTTGATAACGAATTGGCTGCTGCCCAAAAGCTATCAGTACAAAGTGAAGATAAAATACAGGGACTGAAGGCTCAATTGAAAAACGAACAGGCTGCATTCGATCTTGAAAAGCTTGAATTAGAAAGAAGTAAGTTCGATACGGACATCAAAAAGAGAATTAAAGAACTGAAATTTCAACAGGCTACTATCAAACTGAATAATGCAAAACGGAAGCTTGAACTAACGTATGTTGTAGAAAATTATGATCGCCAAATTCAGAAAATACGTGTATTTCAACGTAAAAGCGATTTGAAGAGCGCAAACGAAAACTTGAAACAGCTTCTGATCAGATCTCCGCTTGATGGTACATTTCAGGTTTCCAAGAACATATTTACTCAAAATCCACAAAACTGGAGGTTAGGAGATTCACCCTACCAGGGGCAAATGATTGCCAGCATTCCTGATATAAGCAGAATGAAAGCAAAAACTTACATCAATGAAGCTGAATTTAATAAAGTAAAGCCCGGAATGAAAGTAATAGTAAGGCTCGACGCACTGCCATCTGTCCCTTTCAACGGAATAATAAAAGAGATCAGTAAAATATGTTTTACCCGCGACAAGGAGAAAGTATTTAATGTCGTTGTTGAAATATCCGAAACAGATCTGCGTCTTAAACCCGGAATGACAGTTAGTTGTGAGTACATTTTACATGAAACAGATAATGAGCTGTTTGTTCCCAATAGCTGCCTTTTAAAAGAAAAAGGACATGCTTACATCTTCCTCAAACGGGGTGGTTCTTCCCGTAAGGTTGAAGTCAGATGCGGCCCTTCGAATACAAACTATACCATCATAGCCGGTGATATAAAACCTGGTCAGGAGCTTGTTCCTTTTGAAAATGATCTCACTATCTTAAAATAACTTACTATGAAATTCAATGAAAACATAAATATAGCTGCCCTAAGTCTTATTGACCATAAGTTTCGTTCTTTTCTTACAATGCTCGGCATCATCTTCGGAACAGCCTCTGTTATTACGATGGTATCAATCGGTGAGGGGGCCAAAATACAAGCTATTGCTAAATATAAAGACATGGGTATCAGCAATATAATTATCCGGGATAAGGATATGACTGAAACCGATCTGGAACAGGTGAGAATGAAGTTTTCGCAAGGATTATCCCTCAGGGATGCACAGGTAATCGGGGAGATTATTCCAGGGGTAGTTGATGTCGCACCTCAAACAGAGAAAAAAATCGATGCCAGGTTCGGGGATAAATCTTCCAAGGCTACCATGATCGGGATTACTCCTTCCATCATTAAAATACTCAATTATCAGATTGGCAGCGGTATTTTCATTAACAATGATCACTATGATCGCCAGCTGAAAGTTTGTTTTCTCGGGGCCAGTGTCTCCCACGATTTATTTGGATATGAGAATCCTGTCGGACAAAGTGTGAAACTGGATGATCAATGGTTCGAGGTGGTTGGAGTAATGCAAACCAAGTCGTTGTTTACCGAAACAGTAGGTGAACTGGCATCACGCGACCTGAATAGCGACATCTATATCCCGCTTTCAACCTTCACCAAGCGTATTCCCAAAGAAAATCGATTTTCAAGTGAATTAAAGCAATTAACGGTTAAATTCGATAAATCAGACAGACTGGAGCAGTCAGCTGCTGTAATTCGGAGCATTTTAAACCGCCATCATTTTAACAACAACGATTTCAGTATCATAATTCCATTTGAGTTATTGAAACAGGAAGAGAAAGAAACAAGGATTTATAACCTTTTGCTGGCCTCGATAGCGGCGATTTCATTGATTGTGGGAGGCATCGGTATCATGAATATCATGCTGGCCTCGGTTCTCGAGCGTACGAGCGAAATTGGCATCCGCCGGGCAATCGGAGCCAGCAAGGTTGATATAATGAATCAATTTGCTACAGAAGCAGTAGTAATGAGTGTTACTGGTGGAATAATGGGTGTACTGTTGGGAATCACTCTTTCATTTGTCATTTCGTTCGGAACTGCTGTACATACAAGCCTTACCTTGTATTCAATATTTATTGCATTTGGTTTTTCAGTTCTCGTTGGAATAACTTTCGGATATCTGCCGGCAAGAAAAGCTGCTGAATTAAAGCCTGTTGAATCCATCAGATATTAATACATAATTTTCTTCAAATCATGATGATAGATATAAAAAATTTAAAAAAAGATTATACGATGGAAATGGTAGAGGTACAGGCACTTCGCGGTGTCGACCTTCAGATTCCCGTAAATGAGTATGTAGCTATAATGGGGCCATCCGGCTCTGGCAAATCAACACTGATGAACATTTTGGGTTGTCTCGATACACCTTCTGAAGGACAGTATTTTCTTAATTCTGTTGATGTTACCTTGTTAAATGACAAAGAGCTATCAGCTATCAGAAATAAGAACATAGGGTTTGTTTTTCAGTCATTCAATCTCCTGCCGCGAATGAGCGCTCTTCAAAATGTTGAATTACCGCTGATGTATGCCGGTGTCGAAAAGAATAAAAGAAAAGAGCTGGCATTACTATCCCTCGAAAAAGTAGGGCTTTCAGACCGGGTTCACCATAAGCCGGCAGAATTATCAGGAGGGCAACGACAACGCGTGTCCATTGCGCGTGCTTTAGTAAATAACCCGGGAATCATTCTGGCCGATGAACCAACCGGTGCATTGGATTCAAAGAATGGTGAAGAAATCATGCAGATTTTCGGTAAACTTCACAGTGAAGGGCACACCATTATTGTAATTACACACGAGAAAGATATAGCTGCTCATTGCCGACGCATCATCTATCTCAAAGATGGAATCATAAATAGTGATACATTGATAAAATCTAATCCAATTAACCAATAATAATCTATTCCGATGACTATTATAAAATCCACAATCACCTTTTTAATTATAGTTGTATTTACTTCTTTTGCCAAGGCACAACCTATTTTTAATCTCGATCTTGAATCAAGTATTACTCTTGCAAAAGAGAAGAGTAAAACAATGCTGAAATTGAGACAAAGTCTGGAAGGAGTTGGATATGACCTTAAAGCGGCAACCAGCAGGTTTAAAACCCATGTTGATCTTGATTTAGTATCTCCACGTTATTCCAAAACAATCAGACAGATTGAAGATAGTCTGGGTCTTCACTTTTATCCGGTAAGTCAGAACATTCTGAATGGCTACCTGACAATTGACCAGCCACTTCCGACGGATGGCAGACTATTTATTCGTTCCGGTATGGAAAATATTACAGATTATCATTACGGGAAACGGAATTCACAATTTACCTCTGTGATTGGTTTAAATCAGCCTATTGAAGCATTTTTTGGATATAACAATATTGCTATGGGTTATAAACAGGCTAAACTAAATTACGATCGTTCCTTAAAACAACTGAAAAGGGCAGAACTTGATCTTGTTTATAATATCAGCCAGGCATTTTTCACATTACTTTCATACCATGAGCGATTGAATATTGCCCGGCTTACCCTTCAGAGACAAAAGGAGGCCTTCGAAATTGCTCAGAATAAATATAAAGCAGGTCTTATCCGTGAAGTTGAGGCGCTACAGATGGAGGTAGACCTTGGTGATGCTTTAAATAGTCACGATATCGCAAATGTCAACTATCTTTCTCAGATGACTTTATTTAAAGAAGAGCTGGGTATGGAGCTGAAGGATAGCATCATAATTAAAACCGACCTGGACTACAAAACGGTGAGTGTTGATCCTGAAAAAGCAGTCAGTCTGGCCTTGGAAAACAGGCTCGAACTAAAAGAAGATGAAATAAATATCGAGCTTAACAAAATGGAAATAATGAGGAGAAAAGCAGAAGGAAGAATAAATGGGGACATATCGTTCAATTATGAATTTAAAGGTGTTAATCAGGACTCCAGATACCTACCCATTGAAACTACACTGAACAATACATGGAATGATTTGCAGAGTCGACCCGGCAATCTGGGTATTGGCCTGACTTTAAATATTCCTCTAATTGACTGGGGCGAAAACAGGGCAAGAGTCTCGTCTGCGAAAGCCACATTAAACCAGAACCTCATCCAGTTATCAGGCGATAAAATTAATATTGAACGTGATGTTCGCACTACAGTTAGCCGTTTACAAAGCAACCTCAGGCGACTACAACTGCTGGAAAAAACCGTGGTGATTGCTGAAAAAAGTTTCGAGATTTCGCGCCAGCGCTATTCAAATGGTGATATTGACAGCCAGTCGATGGCACTTGAAAGAGAACGGCTGAATACTGCCTACGTCACAAGGTTAGATGCTTTTATCAACTATAAACTCTACCTGGCCGATATTATGCGTAAAACCTTTTACGATTTCGAGAAAAATGTGTCTCTTTTGAGCATGTAGCCAGACGATATCAAAAAAGATATTACCCAATTAGTTTTTAGGCATGCTTCTCTATCCTCTCCTTTTCTCATTTATTTCCTCTCACTTTCTTTGCGGAAATAAATGAATGATCCATGGCAATTGAGGAAAACGAACAAGTAGTACTGGATTGGATCTAGTCCGGATAAAGAAACACCTCCGGAATGCCGGAGGCGTTTTTTTTGCGTTATCGAACCCCTGAATTTTATTCCACGAATAGCCTTCCGGAGTTTGTGTTTTCAACTGGAAAGATCATCACTTTCTGCCAGTTTCCTGATTTCTTGCTGAGTTTTTTGTTTCAGGTAATCATCCAGTGGAATGACTGCACTTTGGTCTGATTCAAGTTTGGAAGCCAATTGTCTACACACATTAACACAGCCTCAATCCGATAATGTCCGTAACCCGAAACACACAACACGAAACCTTTTAGTGATAACAATACTGTCACAATCTCCCGGTTTACCTGATTGATCCTTTGGCCGGTGTAAATTTTCTACGGTTGACAGAATATTGAACTGTTAGTCAAAAATTATCTACAAAGATTTATTCTTAGATAGAAGGAAACCCGTCAATGAATTTTCCAGGTATATTCATCGTCACACGTGTAAGTTCTGAATAATCGGACTGAAAACCGATCATTCAGAACACACACTTTGCCTCCACCCAGGACTGACACACCACGAACAAAAAACGTTTGATTCATTTCTCTCACCCGATTTGTCAATTCCTTCATTCATTTTCCTTCATTTTCATTCCGGTCATTCATTTCAGGTTCATAACAAATTTGTTCGATCACTTATCAAACGAAACCCCACTCCTACCCACCATTTAAAACTTGCCAACGTAATGAAACACCAATCTAATAGCACATCCTTCGGATTAGCTATTTGATCTGATCTGGAATCAACACATCCGGTTTCTTCTAAATTTTGTTTCCTCTCCTTTCATACAATGAAAAAAATTCAACATTCACTCGAAAGCATCAAAATTGACAAAATAAGAGTATTTACGTTCTCGTGGAACTCCATGCCAGTTAACTTTCGATTTTAATTTAATTTCCTTTTTTGGTGAGTTTACGTATTGAATAATTATTGCTGTGGTATGTTCGTTTCATCCTGATAAGTTGATGAGCATTTACTTGTGCTTCGCAACAAGGACTTCAATGGTTATCTGCCAGAATCAGGACGGAATGGCATAAGTCAGGACTGAATCTGACATCCACTGTGGTGGACATTGTGTGGCTCGGTGGTGGCTGCTATTTGGCAGATTAGAGTCTGCTAACTGGCAGAATGGTGGCTGCTATTTGGCTGAATAACGGCTGCTGTGTGGCCATGTGGAGCATCATATTTCCGCATTTTCTGCCTTTATTTCTGCCTGAAAGCATAGGGCGTGCTCGGGTGGTTCAACACAGAATCAAATCCGAAAATGGATTTGATTCTGTGATTGCCTTATTTTCAGGTTTTTGGATAAAAATAATCCGGAAAATTATTTTTCAATTGGTGTGGTACAACTTTTT
>JBAZCD010000180.1:0-6294 GCA_041671205.1 Pedobacter sp. | reverse complement strand
TCGGTTGGCCTTCTTAGTACTTCGTCAATAACGACATGTTCTTCCCAGTTAAGATCTAAGGCTTTGAAGGTAAAATCGATAAACTCTTTAAGGGTATGACTTTTGCCTGTAGCGATGATATAATCTTTAGGCAGCTCCTGCTGCATCATTAGCCACATTGCTTCCACATAATCAGGTGCCCATCCCCAGTCGCGTTCGATATTAATATTCCCCAGACTAAGTTTGTTGGATTTGTTCCTGTGAATCTTGCAGGCGGCAGAAATAATCTTTTTGGTTACAAAGTGTTCAGGTCTTAATGGAGATTCATGGTTGAACAGAATTCCTGTACAGGCAAAAAGGTTATATGCTTCGCGGTAATTATCAATTTGCCAGAATGCAGTTGCTTTGGCAATGGCATACGGACTTCTTGGATGAAAGATGGTGTTTTCGTTTGCAGGAGTACTGCTATCACCAAAGCACTCACTGGAACCTGCATTATATAATTTGATCGGGAGGTTACTGAATCGGATAGCCTCCAGTAAATTCAGGTTGCCGGTGCTTATACTTTCGTGGGTTTCATGTGGCTGATCAAAAGATAAGCGGACAGAACTTTGGCCTGCAAGGTTATAAACTTCGTCGGGTTTTATCTTATTAATACATTCGAGTGTATTACCAAAATCAGTAATATTTATTGAGATCAGATTGATATCGTCTTTTATCCCAAGTTTTTTCAGGTTGACAAACGGTGATGTTTGCGCATCCCGGGATGCTCCGTATACGTAATACCCTTTTTCCAGTAAAAATTTAGCGAGGTATGAACCGTCTTGTCCAGAAACCCCGCAGATTAAAGCTTTCTTCACTTATTTAGTTTAATAGCTGATATTCTACCTGAATACGCTGAAAATGATAAATAGTTTACGAAAATGCTAATTTTTATTGACAGCAGCTTTAAATGTTTTGATTAATTCTTCTGCATTTTTTTCCCAGGAGAATAATTTTAGCCGCTCACTGCCCTTTTTGATCAGTTCATTCCTTAGTTCATTATCCTCAATCAGTTCTTTCATTTTCTGACTGATGTCTTCTACATTGAAGGGATCAAAGCAAAGAACTGCATCTCCTCCAACTTCCGGAAGGCAGGTATTATCGGCGACAATTACTGGAAGTTTATGATGAAAAGCTTCTAAAACAGGAAGTCCGAAACCTTCGTTAATGGAAGGAAAAACATACATCCTGGCATGTTTATAAAAATATGCCAGATCGTTATCGCTTGCATATCCGGGTGCGATCACATACTTTCTGAGATCAAGCCTGTTGATCGTTTCCTGTATTGCCGCACTATCGTCCATATCCATTTTGGGGCTCGGTTGCCCGACAAGAATAAGCGAATACTCTGTATGCTCGGCAAGATGAAGTAATTTAAAAGCTTCGATCAGGCGGACTAAATTTTTTCTTTTCTCCTGGGTTCCTACATGTAAAATAAATTTTGAAGTAGGGATCTTAAAAGCAGGGCTGTATCCCGGTTCAGGTTCAGCTATAGCCATCTTTTTGGGGGCAAGATGGATTGATTTAATCTTTGAACGGTCAATACCCGTAAAATGAGAGATTCTGTTTCGGGTATATTCAGTGATGGTAATAATTACAGATGCTTTTTTCGCGGCGTTTACCCCAACCCACTTGAATAATTTGAGCCATTGCGAATTGTAATGGTTGGAATATTCATAGAAAAAGGCATCATAAAATACCGGAATTGCTTTGAATCCGGGTGTAAAATAAGGGACGAAATAGTCTGTGCAAAAAAGGATATCGCACTTATTTAGCTTTGTTTTAACCGGAAGTATCAGCTGTTTCCAGATAAAAAAACGGATGTGTTCAATCAGCTTGAATACTTTATACTTTCCTGTATATACCGGAAAAGAAGTGTCAAAATAAACAAATTCGCAATCGTATTTATTGCTCTTAAACTGGTTATATATTTCTTCAAGATAAGTTCTGGAACCCGTCTTTGCAATTCTGAGGTCACGTATGTCAAGTCCTACTCTTATTTTTTGTGACATAGAAGGGTATAAATCATAAATGTTGTAAAAATAGTTTAATTATCAGGATTTGGACTCTGTTAAGTAGTTTTCTTCAGATAATTTAGCAATTTCAGGGGTATGCCCTGCTATCATATGTACAAAAATCCCTGATAGAAACCAGCTTACATAGGATATATATACAGAGGATTCAAGTTCTGAAGTAAACAAAGGGATGATGAATCCAATTTTCATCAGGAGCAAACTGAGACAAACGGTTCTTTCTTTACCTCTTAGAAATGGATACCATTTCCAGCAGGTTTTGATGAAATAAAAATGGATCCAGAGGTATAAAAGCATGGTAATAATACCGGTTTGGACTCCGATAATGATGTATTGGTTTTCGCCTCCTACAGTATCACTTAAACTTACAGCTACCCGGCCGGATCCGCCGAGTCCGATACCAAAGGGATTAGCCACGATTGATTCGATTCCTTCTATCCATGCAATGACGTGCCCAACGCTTGATGGATTGGTAAAAGTTATGGTTTCGTTAATAAATTCGTACAGGTCAGGATTTGTTGCCAGCATGAATAGCGAAAAGTAAAGCGCAACTGCAATTGCCCCCGCGTATATTGCATTGAGAATAAGTTTCTTATTTGTAATTAATGCATAAGCATAGATCATGATAAAATAACTTGCCATTGATGATCTGGAGAGTGCAAAAAATATGGAAAACTGAGTCGCGATAATAGCAATGATCCCCAGCGTGTCTAATTTTATCCGGTTCTCATCATCAGTATATAAGCCCGCAATTATAGCAAGTGCCAAAAGAGTTGAAGCAGCGAACTCAAGTGGATTGGCAAAAAAACTGGCAAAGCGTTTCAATCCGGTTGATGTTTCAAAAGTCCAGGATAATCCGTAATTCCCGGTTGGTTCCTGGTTGAAATAATAAAAGTTAAAATCTGAATAACCGGTGAAGGACTGAAAGTGCTGATCACTTAATATTTCGAATAGTAAAACTGCTGAAGCGCAGATGAAAACTGCCAGTATGTAGTGGAAATATTTGCTGATATAGATACTTGCAGGGTCAAACAGTCGCCCTGCAAAATAAATCAGGGTAAAGAATCCCGCACTCTTGAGGGCGATGATTTTGTCAGCGAGGTCATATTGTCCGATTGGCAGGATCACATAAAGGATATTATAGCCCAGATAGGCTAGTATGGCATAGTCGACAGTTAGGAATCTTATTTTTCTTTTCAGCTCCCAGGCGCTTATACCCAGGGTAATTAGTATCAGTATCTCCTTTAAAGGCTGCATGAGAGGAATCAGATCTCCCAATCCGGATTGCAGCGCCACTGCCATGCTGGTGGTATAAATAGGAAGTCCGAAGATCAGGAATATAAATATCCCCTGTTTATTCCTTGAAATAAGGTCTTTTAAGCTAATGAAGAATGCTGAAAAGAAAATAAAAGGGAAAACGATCATTCAGTCAAAAATTTGCTCCGTTTATATTTGGCAAAAAGGATATTCTGTAAAAATATGTCAAATATTGATCTATTTGAAAATTTGTGATTCTTTATTTTGACCACCTCTTTAACGAAGGAATTTAAATACTTAAATATTCTATTTACTTTCCAAAACTAAATATTCCTCTATTTTTGCCCTACGATGGATGCAATCTTTACAGTCTGTACTTATAATCATTTAGGAAGGGCCTTATCTCTTTCGGATTCTGTAAAAAATCACTGTCCGGATGCAAAATTTATAATTTGTCTGATCGACAGTATAGAAGATTATAAACTTCCTGAGGGTATAAGGGTGATTTCTGCTCAAGCCATGAGACTGCCTTTTCTGAATGAGATGTGTTCCAAATATTCGCTGTTAGAACTCAACAGTGCGCTTAAACCATATTTTGCCAATTATATTCTCGGAGAAAATAAGGATGTTGAGCAAATTATTTTCCTGGATAGTGATATTTTATTGTTTTCTGATCTTCAGCCGGTATATGAGGCCTTGAAGTCAGGCAGCATAGTAATAAGCCCGCATTCTTTAAGTCCGGTGCCTGACAAGCCGGATTTTGATGATCGTATTTTTTTGAGATCAGGAATCTATAACGCTGGTTTTTTTGCCCTGAAAAAAGACCAGCATTCACAGGCTTTTCTCAACTGGTGGATGGATAAACTTCGCAATCAATGTTTTTTTGACTCAAAGCGGGGGATGTTCGCTGAACAGTTATGGATGAATCTGATTCCCCTGTATTTTGAAAATGTACATGTGCTTCGTCATATGGGCTGCAATGTTGCATACTGGAATATGCATGAACGTGCTCTTTCAGAAAAGAATGATTCATGGTATGTAAATGAAAATATACCACTTATTTTTTTTCATTACAGCGGAGCTGCAATTACCTGTTTGGAAGAGAACTCTGTTTCAAACCATCAGAGCAGGTATAATTTTGATAACAGACCAGATGTTTTGCCGCTTTTTAAGCTTTATATAGAATCATTGAAGAGGCATTCCTTTGAAAAATACAATGAATTCTATTCAGTAAACAGCAATATCAGAACCAGATGGGGTTTGATTATAAGTGTAGCTGAACTTTATAAAAAGGTTATAAAGAAAGTGTTTTATAATAGGTAATCCGATATTTACAGGCATTAAGCTTATGACGCCATCACCTGAGTGGCGCGGGCTTTTGCCAATGATCGCACTGTCTTGATAATGCCCTGAAAATCGAAACCGCACTCGCTCCATAATTCAGGCTGCTCGCCATGTTCTACAATTCTGTTGGGAATACCCAGGCGGATTACATTGGAACTGTAGTTATGGTCAGCCATAAATTCAAGAACAGCACTGCCCATACCTCCCTGCAGACACCCGTCTTCAACGGTAATCACATGACTGAATTTTTTGAAAACCATGTGAAGCAGTTCTTCATCGATAGGCTTAACATACCGCATATCGTAGTGAGCAGGATGAATACCTTCAGAATTTAATTCAATACAGGCTTTTACAGCTTCATTTCCGATATGCCCGATACTTAAGATTGCCACATCTTCGCCTTCACAGACCGTTCTTCCTTTACCAACTTCAACTGCTTTCATTGGGCGGCGCCATTCCGGCATTACTCCGTTCCCGCGCGGATAACGAATGCTGAAAGGGCCCATATTTTCCTGTTGAGCCGTGAACATCAGATTTCTTAATTCTTCTTCATTCATAGGGGCAGAAACGATCATGTTAGGAATGCAGCGCATATAGGCAAGATCGTAAGCACCATGGTGTGTTGGCCCGTCTGAACCGGCAAAGCCGGCACGGTCGAGGCAGAATACCACATTTAATTTTTGGATGGCCACATCGTGAATTACCTGATCATAGGCCCTCTGCATGAAGGTAGAATAGATATTACAGAATGGTACCATTCCCTGTGTAGCGAGGCCTGCCGAGAAAGTTACCGCATGCTGCTCTGCAATCCCAACATCAAATGCACGGTCAGGCATAGCCTTCATCATGATGTTTAATGATGAACCGGAAGGCATAGCGGGGGTAATTCCCATGATTTTTTGATTTGCTTCTGCCAGCTCAACAAGCGTATGGCCAAAAACTTCCTGGTATTTTGGAGCAGTTGGTTTTTCGTTTACTGTTTTCCGGATCTCTCCGGTAATCTTATCGAATAATCCGGGTGAGTGCCATTTGGTCTGATCTTTTTCAGCTAAAGCATATCCCTTGCCTTTAACAGTTACGCAATGCAGTAGCTTTGGCCCGGGTATATCCTTAAGGTCGTTCAGTACCTTGGCAAGGTGTTTAACATCGTGGCCGTCAATAGGACCGAAATACCTGAATTTCAGTGCCTCAAAGAAGTTGCTCTTTTTTAATAAGCCGCCTTTAATACTTTTTTCTATCTTCTTAACTACCTCGTGTGCGTTTGGCCCAAGTTCAGAGATCCTGGAAAGTACATGGGATATATCATCTCTGAAGCGGTTATATGATTTTGATGTGGTAATATCTGTCAGGTATTCTTTTAAAGCACCAACATTCGGGTCGATCGACATACAGTTGTCATTGAGGATAACCAGAATATTTGAGTTCTCAATTCCCGCATGATTTAATGCTTCAAATGCCAGGCCTCCGGTCATTGCACCATCCCCGATCACCGCAACGTGCTGTCTGTCGGTTTCGCCCTTGTAATTGGAGGCAACCGCCATACCTAATGCAGCTGAAATTGAAGTTGAAGAATGCCCAACTCCAAAGGTATCATATTCACTTTCAGATCTTTTTGGAAAACCGCTTAATCCTTTATAAA
>JBAZCD010000179.1:1979-6308 GCA_041671205.1 Pedobacter sp. | reverse complement strand
CAGGATCTTGCAAACGTATTAAAAGCAGGCCGATTACCGGCCCCGGCAAAAATAGTGAGTGATTATGTTGTAGGCCCTTCTCTTGGTGCTGCTTCAATCTCAGCCGGATTGATATCTACAATTGCAGGAATTATAGTAATTCTGCTATTTATGGCAATGTATTACAGTACTGCAGGTTTGGTTGCCAATATTGCATTGCTTATTAACTTATTCTTCCTGATGGGTGTACTCGCTTCGCTTGGAGCTGTACTGACTTTACCAGGTATTGCCGGTATCGTTCTTTCATTAGGTATGTCTGTTGATGCGAACGTTCTGATCTATGAGAGGATACGTGAGGAACTGGCAGAAGGAAAATCTGCAAGACTTGCAATCACTGAAGGTTTCAGGAAAGCAATGCCTTCCATTCTGGATTCAAACATTACCACATTCTTAACCGGTGTGATCCTGTATATCTTCGGTCAGGGCCCGATTGTGGGTTTTGCTACAACCCTGATGATCGGTATTATCACTTCTCTGTTTGCAGCTATCTTTATTTCAAGATTGGTATTTGAATGGATGCTTGACAGAAAGAAACCGATCAGTTTTTCTATCCAGGCCACTCAAAACCTGTTCAAAGATTCCAAATTTGATTTCATTACCGGAAGAAAACGCTTCTACTTTTTATCATCAGCGATTATCATTGCGGGAATTATCTCTGCCTTCACGCAAGGCTTCAGCCTTGGAGTTGACTTCCAGGGAGGAAGAGCCTATTTTGTAGCTTTTGAAAAACCGGTAGAGGTTGAACATGTTCGTTCAATTCTTATTGATGAATTTGGAACCGCTGTTGAGGTAAAAACTTTCGGTTCTTCAAATCAGGTTAAAATTACTACTGCATATCTGATCAATGATAATTCAGATCAGGCGAATGCACAGGTGAATGAAAAACTTGCATCCGGGCTAAAAAAGATAAATCCGGTATATGAGATCAAGGATTCCCAGAAAGTTACCCCTACTATTGCGGATGATATTAAAACATCTGCAATCTATGCAGTTATATTCTCTATCCTTGTCATCTTCCTTTATATCCTGGTTCGGTTCAAGAGAATGGCCTTTGGTTTTGCTGCAATTCTGGCCCTTGTACACGACGTACTTGTTTTACTGGCGATCTTTACCATATTTAACGGATGGCTGCCATTCTCACTGGATATTGATCAATCATTTGTAGCGGCCATATTAACGGTAATGGGTTATTCAATCAACGATACAGTGGTTGTATTTGACCGTGTCCGTGAATATATCGGACAACATCATTCAAAAGATGAAAACCTGCCTTCTGTGATCAATAACGCATTGAACAGTACGCTAAGCAGAACGGTTATTACCGGTATTTGTACAATCGCCGTATTGCTGATCATTTTCATATTCGGCGGTGAAATATTAAGAGGCTTCTCTTTCGCTATGCTGATCGGTGTTATTTTCGGAACATATTCATCCCTGTTCGTGGCAACACCATTCGTAGTAGAATTCATCAAAGAAAAAGACAAAGCTTAATTCTTAACACAGAATTTTGATGCATTTTAAAAAGCATCCGCCCTGTGGCGGATGCTTTTTTTGTTTAATAATAAATTTATATAGATATTTGTCATACGAACAATAAGTATGGCAACAGAATTATTCAGTACCTATTCCTATCTGCTCGATCGCACTGCGAGAAAAGTCAAGCAATATGCGCAACGCCGGTTCAATGCTGAGAACTATGACATTACCGTAGATCAGTGGCTGATTATTAAAAATCTGAACAACAGTAATGATATGAATCAAAGCCAGCTGGCTGAGATAACAGGGAAGGATCATCCTACCCTCACCCGAATCATTGATCTGTTATGTAAAAAAGGACTAACTGAAAGGAAGATCCAGCCCAATGACAGGCGATGTTTTACCATTCACCTGACAGATCTGGGTAAGCAAAGAGTTATGGATTGGACTCCCAAAATGGCAGAAATCAGAATGAAAGCATGGCAGAATCTTACAGAGGATGATTACAAGAATCTGAAAAGGATTTTGGATACGATCTATCAAAACCTGGATGAGGATGAATCGCTGTTAACGAAATAAAAAAGAAAAAGCTATTAATGACTACAATACACAAAAAAATGATTTCAACAGACATTTGCATAATTGGCGCCGGCCCCGTAGGACTGTTTGCCGTATTTGAAGCAGGACTCCTTAAAATGAGATGCCATTTAATTGATACTTTACCTCAGATCGGAGGACAATTATCAGAGATCTACCCGCAAAAACCTATTTATGATATCCCCGGGTACCCTGAAATCAAGGCTCAGGAGCTGGTTGAACGCCTGATGGAACAGATTGCCCCATTTGAGCCGGGATTTACTCTGGGAGAGCGGGTAGAATCCCTGGAGAAGCAGGAAGACGGTTCCTTTATAGTTGGTACAAATGATGGAACGACTGTGCATTGTCAGGTAGTAGTGATTGCAGGCGGACTGGGATGTTTTGAACCCCGGAAACCCGAGATCAGGGGATTAACTGATTTTGAAGGCAAGGGTGTGGAATACATGGTAAAGAATCCTGAAAATTTCAGAAACAAGAGGGTTATTCTTGCAGGCGGTGGTGATTCTGCACTGGACTGGACTATATTCCTTGCTGATATTGCCGAAAGGGTTACACTGATCCATCGTGGCGATACCTTCAGGGGGGCACCTGACTCGGCAGAAAAAGTACATGAACTGGCAAACAATGGCAAGATCGACCTGATCCTTCAATCCAACCTGATGAGCGTTGGGGGTAACGGACACCTGAAGGAAGTTTCATTTGTAGGGCGCGATCAGGTAAATAAAACCATTGAAACAGATTATCTGATCCCCCTGTTTGGTTTAAGTCCTAAGTTAGGGCCTATCGCCGGCTGGGGGCTTAATATCGACAAATCAGCTATACAGGTCGATACCTTTGATTATTCTACCAATGTGGAGCGCATCTATGCCATTGGAGATATCAATACTTATCCGGGAAAGCTAAAACTGATCCTGTGCGGTTTCCATGAAGCAGCATTAATGGTACAGAGCGCTTTTAAATATGTCTATCCCGATCAAAAATTAAGTTTTAAATACACTACCGTTTACGGAGTAAACGCATTCTAAAATGATCAGCATTACAATTGAAGACAGAAACGGCGAACAGCAGCCCGTTGAGATTCCGAAAGAAATAAGCCTGAGTTTAATGGAAGTCCTGAAAGCATCAGGCTACAATATTCTGGCAACCTGTGGCGGAATGGCACTGTGCGCAACCTGTCATGTACAGGTGCTGAAAGGCCTTGATGAACTTCCGGCAGCAGGAAATGAAGAAATGGACATGCTGGATACCCTGCCTGATGCAGGATTTGACAGCAGACTTGCCTGCCAGATAAGAATGACTGAAAATCTGAATGGCATGGTATTTCGGATAAGAGGTGATGAACTTTAACGAAATTCAGGTTTAACCCGCTATAAATAAACGCTGTTATGAAGCAAATCATGAGTAAATCAACCGCATTTCCCAGAGTTGTAATTATTGGCGGAGGTTTTGGCGGCATAGAAATTGCGAAATGCCTAAAAAACAAAGAAGTAGAAATAATTATGCTCGACAGGCATAACTACCATACATTTCAGCCCCTGCTTTACCAGGTTGCTACAGGCGGACTTGAAGCTGATTCCATTGCATTTCCATTGCGTAAAATATTTAAAAACCAGAATAATTTCACCTTCAGGGTAACCGAAGTTGAACGAATTGAAGCTGAACGAAAGCTTGTCCATACTGCTATAGGCGAAATTGCTTATGACTTCCTTGTCATTGCTACCGGTTCGGATACGAATTATTTTGGCCAGAAAGAGATTGAACATTTTTCGATGCCAATGAAAACTATTCCGGAAGCATTGAACCTCAGAAGTATGATCCTTCAGAACCTGGAAGAAGCATTGATCGAAGCAGATCCGACAAAAAAGAGTGCCCTGCTGAATTTTGTAGTAGTTGGAGGTGGTCCCACCGGAGTTGAGCTTTCGGGGGCGCTGGCAGAATTAAAAAAGCATGTTTTGCCCAAAGATTATCCGGAATTAAGTGTTGATGAAATTAAAGTTTATCTGATCGAGGGTTCTCCGGAACTTTTGGGTTCCATGTCGGATCAGGCATCTTCCAAAGCAAAAGAATTTCTGCACAAACTCGGTGTTGACGTATTTAATGACCTCAGAGTGGAAAACTATGATGGACAGATTATTAAACTATCTGACGGACAGGAAATTCCTACAAAAAATGTCTTATGGTCGGCAGGAGTTAAAGGGGCAGTTCCTGGTGGTTTAC
>JBAZCD010000179.1:0-1969 GCA_041671205.1 Pedobacter sp. | reverse complement strand
CCATCGGCGATGTAGCGGCATCAGTAAGTCCGGAAAAACCAAATGGTTTACCCGGAGTTGCTCCTGTGGCGATTCAGCAGGGCACTCAGCTTGCAAAGAACATCATTCACTTCATCAACCACGAAAAACCAGAGCCATTTAAATATTTTGACAAAGGTTCAATGGCTACTGTTGGACGGAATCTGGCAGTAGTTGACATTGGGAAGATACGTTTTCAGGGGATATTCGCCTGGTTTGTCTGGATGTTTGTACACCTGATGTCATTGGTTGGATTCCGGAATAAAGTTGTCACCTTTGTAAACTGGGTCTGGAGTTATTTTAGCTATGATCGCGGAACGAGACTAATTATCCGAAGATTCAACAGGGAATCAATGACTGAGGATACTTATTCCAAATGATTCCGGTTCAGGTCCGGAATGACCCGATAAATCTATCAGGAAATTTTGCAGTACTATATTGGAATAAAATAAGCCTTTAATGACAAAACTGATCGAATGTCCCCGTGATGCCATGCAGGGTTTGCATAGTTTTATTCCCACCAAAATAAAAGCTGAGTATATCAATCTGCTTCTTCAGGTTGGCTTTGACACCATCGACTTTGGAAGTTTTGTCTCTGAAAAAGCCATCCCTCAACTTAAAGACACTGCTGAAGTTCTTGACAAACTGGATCTCAGTAAAAAAAGCACCAAACTGCTTGCTATTGTAGCCAATCTGAGGGGAGTTCAGGAGGCTGTTAAATATCCTCATATCTCTTATCTGGGTTTTCCATTCTCAGTCTCAGAAACTTTTCAGCAGCGTAATACAAATTCAGGAATTGAGCAATCCTTAAAAACTGTTGAAGAACTTCTTAATCTGTGTGATCAATCAAATAAACAAGCGGTTATCTATCTGTCTATGGGCTTTGGAAATCCCTATGGAGATCCATGGAGTAATGAGATCGTAGAACATTGGGCAAATGAACTAAACATAAGAGGTACCAAAATACTATCACTTGCCGATACAACCGGAGTTTCAAACCCTGAAAAGATCAGTTATCTTTTTCCTCACCTGGCCTCCCGCTTTCCTAAAGTCGAATTTGGCGTGCATCTCCACAGTACCCGGGCCGCATGGCATGAAAAGATAGAGGCAGCCTGGGAGAGCGGCTGCAGACGCTTTGATAGCGCTCTGAAGGGATACGGCGGCTGCCCGATGGCAATGGATGAACTCACAGGAAATATTGCTACAGAAGAGCTTATTTCCTTTCTGGGGGCAAAAGGAGAAGATCCCGGACTGGATATGGAGAAATGGAATGAGGCGATGGCCTATTCTGGCCGGATCTTCAGTTAAGGGTTATTAGTTAACTGTTGTCTGATATACTGACAACCCATAACTGACCATTCATAACTTATTATAAATCCAGCACCATTTTAAAATGCTGTATACCGGCCTCTTCAAACTGCTCTCCTTCTTTTTTAAATCCGAATTTGGCATATAAGGGCATTGCCGCGAGTTGAGCATGCAGGTAGGCATACCTTGCATCTGCAGGAAGATCTTTTAACACAGCTCCGACAAGAGCCTGTCCCATACCTGAGCCCCTAAACTCTTTTAATACAGCAAAGCGTTCCAGTTTATATCCTTTATCTGTCTTACGCCAGCGTGATGCTCCGGCAGGGATACCATCAACCAGTCCAAGAAAATGAACAGACTCCTCTTCATGTTCCCATTCAAGTTCAGGCGGACAATTCTGCTCATCCACAAAAACAACCCTTCTTATAGCGAAAACTTTTTGCAGTTCATCTGCATCATTCACCTTCCTTACTTCGATTCTGTTTTGCATGATTAATTCAATTAAAAAGGGCCTCCTTAAAGGCCCTGATCCTATCATTAAATCTTTTCGTTCACATTGATACAATTCAGATCATCGAATGCATGTTTGAGACGCTGAACAAATGTCTCTTCACCCTTACGCAACCACACACGCGGGTCATAA
>JBAZCD010000178.1:0-6410 GCA_041671205.1 Pedobacter sp. | reverse complement strand
AATAGTTTCGTTCTGCGAAATTTCATAGAGCATGGAATGGAATTCAACATCACATTTTAACTGTTCAACTTTATTATCAGTTTTTTCTTCCTTCTCTACAATCTGCTCCAACTTAACTAAACCTGCTTCCGTCTTTCTGAGAAAAAGGATATCTGCTAATCCTATTTCTATAACCAAACGCATTTCAAATATTTCCTTCATGGTGTCACCATGTAATAGTTGAGGATCCATTAATCGCTGCATATTATTTAAAATATCCGGCCGGGTTAAAATCATACCTCTATTTTTTCGCGATTCTATTATTCCCAATGTTTTGAATCTGGCTATGGCCTCCCTGATTGCGGTACGGCTTACACCCATGGCTTTGGCAAGTTCCAGTTCTTTGGGTATGGCATCACCAGGGGCGAAATTCTCGTTTCGAAAATATTCCTGTAATGAGATTTCAATTTTATCTACTTGTGTAAGGCTTTCAACGGGACGTATTTTGGAAAGTTTAAATGCTGTCAATTTGAGTTTAATTAAATGAATTTAATTTTAAATTATTTGGCCGTCCAAAGTTAACAATTTGACTTTATAAATTAATATGTAATATTTTTTTATAAATATTATTTGGAGTATATCTTTTATTAGTATAATTGTATTATGTAAGACATATTAAATTATCTGTATTAAATTTGAAGAGAAATTAAAGTGATAAAGGGGAATGATCAATTGACAAGCTATCACTAAAGTCACCCTCTATTGAAAAGATTAGATTCTATGCTGGTGATCTTAATGTTAATGAATTAGTACCACCTACTTTTCTCGTGTATGCTGCGGAAGACAAGGTAGTACCTTCAGAAAGTAGTATGCGGCTTTATAACGCGTTGAGAAAGAATGCCGTTTCTGCAGAACTGCATCTATATACTAATGGAGAACATGGATTTTTGACGAAACCTTCTTTTGATGAATGGTTTGGTAGATGTGTGAATTGGATGAGAGATATGAGTATAATTCATTTAGTGGGGTTAGCCATTTATAACTGATTCAACTCTGAATAATGAGTATGGTACCTTGTTATAGTCTATTATGAAATTATTGTTATTTAAGTGTTTATTTTTACTAATCTTTAGTTTTAACTACGGTTATATCAACAAGACGGCACCTGGGGGAAAGCCTGGCTGCGTTGTATCTGATTATCCTCAAAGCCTATACAATCGGAAAATTCAGAGAAATCTGAAGGGTCAAAATGATTTAATCAACAGCGATTATCTTGAAAGAGACCGAATAAGCCACTCTGTAATTGTAGGTACCGGCGGAGGCGCTGATTATACTACTATAGCCGCAGCATTTGCCTCTATTAAAAACTCATCCTATGATAATCAATATGAAGTTTTGGTTAGGCCGGGCAAATATAGAGAGAATGATCTCCAACTGCCTGCTTATACTCATTTGAAGGGTCTCGGTGGACCAAATGCAGTCTTGGTCTATTCTGATTCAATAGGGGCTCTTAGGTTAATTGATCAGAAGTACCCTTCTAAAATGTCAAATCTTACGCTTGATGTAATAAATATAAGAAGTTATGTGATCCATTTTGATGCACCAACCTTGGCCAATGGAGTAACAGTAAATAAGAACCTGAAGATAATACACAAGGGAGGCGAGAAAGGATCTGCAGTTATTGGAGGTGGCTCATGGGAAGGTTATATTTCTGTTTGGGAAAACTGTGAATTTACTGGCCTTAGTGGATTGCCTGCCTGTCACACCAAGCAGAACTCTGCAAATGCAATTGATTTAAGATTCAGTAATTGTTCATTTTCTTCCGGAGTGACACTTGGAAGTGTAGGTAGTTATGAATTATCTAATGCCACATTTAGAAATTGTACGTTTTATGGATTATCTACAGGATGGATTTCGTTGATAAAAAACCAGCCGGAACTTTGGAAGTATCCGGCAAATAATTTTGAATGGAAAATTAGCGGTGGTGGAAATAAGGGATTTGTTTTTAATCTTTCAAAGCTTGCTAATGCAGGGGAAGCATTAAAAATAGAAGCAGTTAATTTTTTACAGGATTTGAGTATTTCCGGAACTGCCGTGGATATTTTATTTGGCGATAATTACAAGATTGTCCCCGCCAATTTGCGCATCAAAGGTAAGGTAATAGGATGGTCAGATGTCAGGGATACTCAGAGCGGCCTTAAACCCTATACTTTGCCTATAGATGTCATTCAGATGTGGAAACGCCTGGGTGATTGTTCGGAAATACATAAAACATTGACTGTAACTGTAAATGGTATTGCTCAGACATACGTTTTCGATAAAAATTATTTAATCTTAAAACCATCTGAATCGTTGCTCATTGCTTCAATTAATTCTGTATTAAGAAATGCTGTTGTTTCTAAAGTCCCGGGTATTGATGTTTTTGATTGTTTGGATATGCCCGAAAGGGTAACCTCAATGGTTGGTGACGCGGATGGAATCCTTAAAAATGAGTTGGTATATTTTGACGGTTATACTGTTAAAAAGGCTGCACAGGGATCTGATAGTAAAACAATAAAGGCAATAGCAGTATCAGAAGGCAAAAAGGGGGAATTAATAACTGTCTGGAGCGGCACTTTTTATACCGACTTAAAAGATGGTGAATATGGAGTTGGTGCTAATACTCAGTTGTCAATTAAAGAATCTGTAAAAGTCGGCTATGTAAAGAATAATGTCTTTTTCCCTTACTACTAACTATAAAGTTTAATGTTAGACCATATCTTAAAAATGAAAGCTGGTTTAAAGAGGGCGCATAAAGTTGAGATCAGAAAAGAGCACAAAAAAATCAGTTTACTCTTTATCATTCTATCAGTATTGATGGTTTCTTGCTTTTCCCAACTAAAAAATAAATACAAAATATGGGATGTGTATGGAGGCGGTAAAGAAAATATGCATTATTCTTCTCTCAATCAAATTGATACCAGTAATGTAAATGATTTACAGGTGGCTTGGGTATATAATACCGGCGATGCGGATACATTGAGAGGAAGTCAGATACAGGTAAATCCTGTTATTGTGAATAATATCCTGTATGGTGTTTCACCTAAACTTAAATTGTTTGCTCTTGATGCAGCTACCGGCAAACAACAATGGTTATTTGACCCTTTATTAGATACAAATAAGTTATCTGGAGATAAGGTTAATAAAATAAGTTTAACTATTTGTCGTGGTATAGCATTTTATAAAGGAGATAAAAATGACAGCCGCATCTTTTATACAGCAGGTTCATTATTATATTGTATAAATGCTCTTACCGGAATACCTGTGAGTTCTTTTGGTGATAACGGAAGGATTGATCTGCATAACGATCTGGGCAGGGATGTAAAAGATTTGCATGTGGCCAGCACCACACCGGGTATAATCTATAAAGACCTTATTATTATCGGTAGTTCTGTATCTGAAGAGGCAGCGGCCGCTCCTGGACATATAAGAGCTTATGATGTACATACGGGAAAATTAAGATGGATATTTCATACCATTCCCCAACCCAATG
This sequence comes from Pedobacter sp., assembly GCA_041671205.1. GTDB lineage: Bacteria > Bacteroidota > Bacteroidia > Sphingobacteriales > Sphingobacteriaceae > Daejeonella. The sequence goes on along the minus strand of JBAZCD010000178.1, from coordinate 2,899 downwards.
AAGATGGATATGAAACATGGGAGGATAAAAATGCCTACCAGCATATTGGCGGTACTAATGTATGGGCAGGCTTTAGTATGGACGAAGAAAAAGGAATTGTTTTTGCGCCGGTTGGATCGGCTACTTATGATTTTTATGGTGGAAAAAGAATCGGATCAAATTTGTACGCCAATTGTGTATTGGCGCTTGATGCTGCTACCGGCAAAAGGATTTGGCATTTTCAAACAGTGCATCATGATCTATGGGACAGAGATCTACCCGCTGCCCCGGTATTGGTTAATATTATAAAAGATGGTAAGCAAATAGAAGCCATTGCACAGGTTACTAAATCAGGTTTTGTTTTTCTCTTAGATAGAACTACGGGCAAACCCGTCTATCCAATCAATGAAATGCCGGTACCCACAGAAACCGACTTGGCGGGAGAGCAGCCCTGGCCTACTCAACCGATACCAAGTTTTCCGCAACCGTTTGTCCGGCAGTTATTCACTGAAAACGATTTAAATCGTCTAGTTCCTGATTCATCTTTCCAGGATATTAAAAAAAGATGGCAAGGCGCAAAGCATGATCATTTATTTACTCCCCCTTCCAAACAAGGGACCATTATTTTCCCCGGATTTGATGGCGGAGCGGAATGGGGTGGACCTTCTTATGATCCAACCACGGGAATGCTTTATGTGAATGCCAATGAAATGGCCTGGATATTGACCATGGTTGATGTAAATAAAAAAACTGATTTTGTACAAGAAAAAAATATAGATGCAGCTAAAAGAATTTATACAGCTAACTGTATGGGCTGCCATGGAACTGAAAGGCAGGGATCTGGCAATAATCCGTCATTGGTTGACATAAATAAAAAATATACAATAACTACTTTCAAGGAAGTGATCAGTTCAGGCAGAAGAATGATGCCGGCATTTAAACAATTAAGTGAGATAGAGAAAGATGCACTGGCCTCTTTCATTATGGAGGATAAATCAAAACAGGAAAAGAAATTTATCGGACACGTAAATGCCAATGGCACTTATTTAAAGATGCCTTATGCCTCAACAGGTTACAATAAATTTCTTACTAAAGAAGGATATCCTGCTATAGATCCACCTTGGGGTACTTTGAATGCTATTAATCTAAATTCGGGAAAATTGATATGGAAAGTTACGTTGGGTGATTATCCTGAATTAAAAGACAGAGGCATACATTCGGGGACAGAAAATTATGGGGGCTCAGTAGTAACTGCTGGCGGCTTGATATTCATTGCGGCAACAAAAGATTCAAAGTTCAGGGCTTTTAATAAAAGTTCAGGGAAATTATTGTGGGAAACTGATTTGCCAGCATCTGGCTTTGCCACCCCTTCTGTTTATAAAGTCCATGGTATTCAATATATTGTAATTGCATGTGGAGGAGGTAAGCTGAAAACAAAACCCGGTGACGCTTATGTTACTTTTGCTTTGCGAAGCAAACAGTAAATTAAGGATATGAAGGATTATTTATTTTATGCGAACGATTAAACATTAAATTATTCATTATGATAAAATTGTATTTATATATTTTCATTTTCCTGATACTTTCAGTATTTAACAGTAAGCTGTATGCTGAGATAAAATTACCATCCATTATCGGGAGCCATATGGTATTACAGCAAAAATCTGAAGTAACACTTTGGGGTTGGTGTGATCCTGGTGAACAAATACGCATTATGCTGGATTGGGACACAACTATTTATAATACCAAGGGCACTAATGGTGCCAGATGGAGTATAAAAGTTAAAACACCGGCAGCGGGTGGTCCATATAAGATTATCATGAATGGTTCCAACACAATTATATTAGAGGATGTAATGATCGGTGAAGTGTGGGTGTGCAGCGGGCAAAGTAATATGGAATGGAGCGGAGATCATCAAATAGCCCAATCACTGGAAGAAGCTCCAAATGCCACCAATACAAAGATCCGTTTCTTCTACATTCCAAAAGCTACTTCCGAAAACCCGCAGGACAACTGTGGGGGAAGCTGGAAAGTATGTAATCCCGAGGATATGAAACATTTCAGTGCCATCGGGTATTTCTTTGGTAAAAAATTGCAACAGGAATTGCATGTCCCGATTGGTCTCATCAGCGCCAGCTGGGGTGGTACTGCTGCCGAAGTATGGACACCGGAAGAAGCAATAAAAAATAACCCGGCATTAAATGCAGCTGCTCAAAAGCTTTTGGAAGCGTACTACAGGCCCAAAATCCCCGGGAGCGCTTACAATGCGATGATCTACCCCATTACTAACTTTTCTATTGCAGGTGTCATTTGGTATCAGGGTGAAAGTAATATCGGAACTTATAATACATACCAGGAACTTTTTACAACTATGATTGACTGCTGGCGACAAGCATGGAAAAAAGATTTTCCATTTTACTATGTACAGATAGCACCTTTTGCTTATGCCAATAAAAACAAAGCCGAGTGTGCATTGCTCCGGGAAACACAAACCAAAAGCATGGCTTTTCCCAATACCGGTATGGTGGTAGTTAGCGACCTGGTAGATGATGTGAAAAATATTCACCCCAAAAACAAAATAGATGTTGCACTAAGGTTAGCCAATTGGGCATTGGCAGAAACCTATGACAAAAAGGATATTGTTTATAAGAGTCCCATGTATAAAAGTATGAAGATAGAAAAAGACAAGATCCGTATTTACTTTGATAACGCTGATAATGGTTTAATGAGTAAAAGTGTCGAACCAACTGAATTTTATATTGCAGGTGCTGATCAGAAATTTTTATCAGCCACGGCAAAAATAGATGGTAATACAGTAATGGTATCAAATAAAGATGTGAAAAACCCGGTGTCCGTCCGCTTTGGTTTCAGTAATGAAGCTACGCCCAACCTCTTTAGCAAAGAAGGATTGCCGGTAAAT
>JBAZCD010000177.1:0-6412 GCA_041671205.1 Pedobacter sp. | reverse complement strand
TAAGATAGATATAGGTTCAAATAAATGTGCCGGATAGCTGGCAGGCTATTCTATTTGCAATTCTGAAGGTTCATAAAGGATAATCCCGCTTTTTAGGCAAGGGAGCATATTGACTGAAAATTAAATTAATTAATTGTTACATAAATAAAAATAAGAAAGATGAAAGCGAGTAGATTAAATAGATTATTTAATGAAAAATCAGGTAAATGTTTTGATGTGGCTATTGACCATGGTTTTTTTAATGAATTAACGTTTTTGGGTGGGATAGAAAATATTGAGAAGTCTGTCAAAATTCTGATTGATGCAGATCCTGATGCAATTCAATTAACTGTTGGACAGGCACATCATTTACAGTCTGTACCCGGAAAGAAGAAACCTTCTTTAGTTTTAAGAACAGATGTTGCCAATGTTTATGGTCTTGAGCTTCAGTCCGTATTATATAGCAGAATGATTGAAGAACCGGTGCTTCAGGCAATTCGTCTTGACGCTACCTGTGTGGTTGTTAACCTGTTTCGTATTCCCGGAGCTCCTGAAGTAACTGATCAGTGTATTCAGAATATTCTGAAGTTGAAGCCAATGTGCGATCATTACGGTATGCCATTAATGATTGAGCCATTAGTATTCCGCCCAAACAGTGAGGCTGGAGGCTATATGGTTGATGGTAATATAGATATTATCTTACCTCTGGTGAGACAGGCTGTAGAATTAGGAGCTGATATTATTAAAGCAGATCCTTGTGAGAATGTAGAAGATTACCATAAAGTTGTTGAGGTAGCAGGGTCTGTTCCGATTCTGGTGAGAGGTGGCGGACGTGCTGACGATGAAGAGTTATTGGATCGTACCTATAAATTAATGAAACAAGGGGTTAAGGGGATAGTATACGGCAGAAATGTGGTACAGCATGCTAATTCCGGTGGAATGACAAGGGCATTAATGGCAATCGTACATGATGGTGCAAAGCCGGAGGATGTAATAGCCTGGGTTAAGGGTAGTAATTGAAAACCTTTCTGCCGGCAGCTGTATTGGAGGTTCCCGCGAAGGCGCAATGTCATTAAGTTCGGGATCTTCATGCGGAATAAGAGTGTAGGTTAGTATTAAAGGAGGTTCCAGCGAAAGCGGGAACCTCCATATTTTTAAAATTATATACAATATGAAAGTTGTAAACGTTGGTATTATTGGTGGTGGTTTAATGGGTAAGGAAGTGGCCGGCGCTTTTGGACGTTGGTTCTCACTGAACGATTATCCGGTTAAAGTGGAGTTAAAAGCCGTTTGTGATCTGGATGCAAATACTTTAAAGTGGTATGAGCAAATTCCTTCGGTTGAACTATTGACCACAGATTATAAAGAGTTATTGGCCTCTTCTAAGGTAGATGTAGTTTATGTTGCCCTGCCCCATTTTCTTCATGAGCAATATTATATCGAAGTGATAGAATCGGGCAAGGATTTGCTGGCCGAAAAACCATTCGGAATGGATCTGAAGGCCGCAAAAAGGATCAATGAAAAAATCGCCGAATCGAAATGTTTTGTAAGATGCTGTTCTGAGATGCCTTTTTTGCCGGGACCTCAGAGAGTGATAAGCGAGGCACTTTCCGGCAGAATCGGTGAAATCATTGAAATAAATGCAGGATTTTGCCACTCAAGTGATATGGATCCCTTTAAACCAATTAACTGGAAAAGACAATCAAAATTTTGTGGTGAGATTGGCGTGATGGGAGACTTGGGTATGCATGTTATGCATATCCCAATAAGATTAGGATGGATGCCTGATAAGGTATATGCTCATCTGCAAAAGATCATCACCACGAGGCCGGACGGGAAAGGCGGATGGAGTGAATGCGATACCTGGAATAATGCCAGCTTGTCTGCTTCAGTTAAAATAGAGGGTAATGATATTCCAATGTCTCTTGAAATGAAGCGATTAAAGCCGGGTGAGACTAATTCATGGTATATTGAAATTCTTGGGACTGAAGGCGGGGTAAGATATAATACCAAGGATACAAAAGCCTTATGGACCTTTAAACGTGAAAAGGAACAGGTATGGCAAAGAGTAGATCTGGGATTCCAGGTTGCCTTCCCAACAAGTACAGGATCAATATTTGAACCTGGGTTTTCTGATTGCTTTTTGCAGATGCTGGCGGCCTATTTTGCGGAGCGGGAAGGAGTATTAAATGGACGTTTCGGATGTGTTACTCCTGACGAGGCATTAATGAGCCATAAGTTATTTAATGCTGCTTTAAAATCTCATCAGACTAAATCGGTTGCAGATGTGGTATGATTTTTATTAAGAAGGTAATGTATTCGATATGAAAGAAAATACCGGAATGGGAATTTTGGCCGGTGGCAATTGGATCATTGATAATGTGAAAATTGTTGATGTTTATCCAAAAGAAGAGAAACTGGCGAATATACTTAAGGAAAGCACCAGTAATGGCGGTGCACCGTACAATGTTTTAAAAGCCATAAGTAAGATGGGCTTCCAATTTCCTTTAAAAGGAATTGGAGCTATCGGAAACGATGAAAGAGGAGACTTTATTTTAAAAGAATGCCAGGAACTTCTAATTGATTCGGGGCAAATCAAAAAAGTAGAGAATACCAACACCTCCTATACTGATGTAATGACTGTTTACGGAACCGGTAAACGTACTTTTTTCCATTCCAGGGGTGCAAATGCCTATTTGGATGAGTCTTATTTTAATTTTTCGGGCTGCAATGCCAGAATATTTCATTTAGGCTATCTCCTGCTGCTTGATAGATTAGATACCATCGGCGCAGATGGCCTGACAGGGGCAGCAACAGTGTTACAGGAAGCCAGAAAATGTGGGATGCTTACATCCGCAGATCTGGTAAGTGAACAATCTGAGCGATTTAAAACTGTAATCCCATTAGCATTGCAATTTGTTGATATATTGTTTGTCAATGAGTTTGAAGCCGGTATGCTGACGGGTATTGAAATCTGTGATGATGAAGGGATATGCTCACTGGTAAAAGCTTATCAGGCAGCAGATGCTATTTTAAATACAGGAGTTCAGAAATGGGTAATTGTTCATTTTCCAAAAGGAGCAATTGCACTCAATAAAAGCGGGGAGAAAATATTTCAACCAAGCGTTAAAATGCCTTCAGAGAAGATCAAAGGATCAGTTGGTGCAGGGGATGCATTTGCTGCAGGTGTGTTGGCTGGTGTACACGAAGACTGGACAATGGCAAAAAGCCTGTTATTGGGTGTAAATGCTGCCGCCGCCAGTTTAATGGATGCCAGTTCCTCAGAAAGTATTGTTTCATGGCAGGAATGTTTTAAACTTGGGGCTGATTTCGGTTATAATATGGGCTGATTTCGATTAAAACGTAATAATTTATTTATATTTCATTATTTTTTGCCGTAGAAAATTTCTATGCCATAGACTTTAAATAGAATATTATGTTACTTATTATTATTGCCTAAAAAAATCATGAAAGTAGGCTTATTTATTCCATGTTATATTGATCAGTTTTATCCTGATGTTGCCATAGCCACCTATCAGCTTCTAAAAAAGCTGGGCTGTGAGGTAACCTATCCCATGAACCAAACCTGCTGTGGTCAGCCAATGGCTAACAGTGGATTTTCGGATCTGACAAAAGGTTGCGATGTGAATTTTGTAAAGAATTTTAAGGACTTTGATTATATCGTTGCTCCTTCGGGGAGTTGTGTTCTTCATATTAAGGAACATTTGAAGGAAGGTGGAAGTCCGGCTGAACTTGAAAGGATCCGGCATAGTGTTTATGAACTTTCTGAATTTCTGGTTGATATTCTTAAAGTTAGCCGATTGGAGGCTTCCTTCCCTCATAAAGTAGGAATGCATGTCAGTTGTCATGGGCAGCGGGGTTTGCATCTTTCCTCAATGACTGAGCTTGTGGCTCCTGCATTTTCAAAATCGGAACAGTTGCTCCGCATGGTTGAGGGTCTTGAACTTTTAAAGCCTGTGAGAGTAGACGAATGTTGTGGTTTCGGAGGGACATTCTGTGTATTTGAAGAGGCTGTCAGTGTGAAAATGGGCAAAGACAGGATTAAAGAACATCTTGTTAATGATGTGGAATTCATTACCGGCGGAGATACAAGTTGCCTGATGCATCTGGAAGGAATTTTAAAGAGACAAGGGCTTGGTGTGAAAACCATTCATCTGGCGGAGATATTAAATAGTGAGCTATGAGTGTTAAACAACATGCAGAAGCTGCACAGGAATTTATAAGAGACGAAGCACGTACCGACTGGCATGACGAAACACTTTGGTTTGTCAGGCATAAAAGAGATAAAGCAGTTAATACCCTTCCTGAATGGGAAGTCCTTCGCGATTGGGCTTCCCGGATAAAAAATCATACCCTTTCCAATCTCGATCATTATTTAAGGAGCTTCGAAGAGAAAGCGGTTTCGAACGGAATCATCGTACACTGGGCTTCGGACGCAGCAGATCATAACCGGATCATCCATAAGTTAATTGCTGATAACAAGATAGACAAGATTGTTAAAAGCAAAAGTATGCTCACTGAAGAATGTCATTTGAATGAGTATTTGCAAAATAAGGGTATACAGATTTTGGATACTGATCTTGGTGAATATATCGTACAGTTAAGGAAAGAATCGCCAAGTCATATTGTATTACCCGCCATTCATCTGAAACGTCAGGATGTTAGTGAGACCTTCCACGAGCATCTGAACACGGAGAAAGGGAATTATGATCCACAATATCTGGCAGGGTCTGCCCGACATCATTTAAGGGAACGTTTTATTGAGGCAGATCTTGCAATTACCGGTGTGAATTTTGCCATTGCCGAATCAGGAAGTTTTGTGGTTTGCACGAATGAAGGCAATGCAGATATGGGAGTGCATTCTGCCGGTATTCATATTGCCTGTATGGGTATTGAGAAACTGATTCCTAAAACAGAACATCTTGGGGTATTTCTTCGCCTTTTGGCCAGAAGCGCAACCGGACAGCCAATCACAACTTATTCCAGTCATTTCAATAAACCCCGTTCCGGGCAGCAAATGCATGTGGTAATTGTTGATAACGGCAGGAGCAGACAACTGGGAAGAGCCGATTTCAGAAATTCCCTCAAATGCATCCGCTGTGCGGCCTGTTTTAATACCTGCCCGGTCTACAGGCGGAGTGGAGGACATAGTTACCATTCAACTGTGGCGGGCCCGATTGGCTCGATCCTCAATCCTAATTTAGACATGAAGGCTAATTCGGATTTGCCATTTGCCTCAACGCTCTGTGGTTCATGCAGCAATGTTTGTCCGGTGAAAATTGATATCCATGAGCAACTCTGGAAATGGCGACAAGTTATCGTTGCCAATGGATATGTTGATAAAGGTAAGAAAGCAGGTATGCAGGGAATGGCCTGGGTTCTTTCCAATCCTCGGGTTTATCGTTTGGCCGGAAAGATTGGAAGATGGGTCATGCGAACCTTTCCATTTATGGTGAATAATCGCCTGAATGCATGGTACAAACAGCGGGAAATGCCTCGTGCACCTGAAAAGAGTTTTAGAGACTGGTTTAAAGAAAATAAATAATAATGAGTGCCAGAGAAACAATTTTAAAGGCTGTGGCCATGAATAAGCCGGAACTTACTGAGTTGCCGGATATGGATCTATCCCAGACCATTCAATACCCTAATCTTATACAGCAATTTATCGGCATGGTGGAAGCTGCCGGGGGTAAACCATATTATGAGAACAGCAGGCATGACTTGTTGAATGATATAGCAGAGGTAAAAGCAGAAGGAAAATTTATGATTAATCTTCTGGAGGATTCGAATGCTGAGGAATGGACAAACCTGAAAGCATCCGAATTGGAGGCGCTAGACACCTGCTACCTTCGGGCAGAACTGGGTGTAGCAGAAAACGGTGCTATGTGGATTTCTGAAAAGCAAATGGCCAACAGACTTCTGCCTTTCATTTGTCAGCATCTTGTTATTGTATTAAATCCCGGGAATCTTGTGAATAACATGCATGAGGCTTACCGGCAGATCGATGCCGCAGCAAATGGTTTTGGAGTGTTTATCGCAGGCCCCTCAAAGACGGCAGATATTGAACAGAACCTGGTGATAGGGGCGCATGGAGCAAGAAGTCTGAGAGTATACCTGGTTGATAATTGATACCCGATAGCCTATCGGGTTGATAATTGAGCTACAAATTTCATTTAGTATTCATTGTCTTGATTCTTGGTTCCTGACTCCAGATACCAAAAGCCATTTGATTGTTAACATAACACTCGGTATATTAAAGCATTAGATTAAACAATGATATGGAAAGAAGGAATTTCATAAAAAGTGCAGCTTCATTATCGGCGGTAACAATTTTAAGCCCTGATGCAGTTTTTGCCACAGGTACAAAGCCAACTATCCGCTTAGGCTTTATTAGGTGTGGACGCCGAGGTAC
>JBAZCD010000176.1:0-6473 GCA_041671205.1 Pedobacter sp. | reverse complement strand
GAGAAACTCAGGCTGCCATAACAGCGATGAAAAAAGAGGGGGTTTGTTGTGTGGAAATGGAATCAGCTGCTATGTATGCTTTTGCAGAGGCCAGACAAAAGAATGTCGTTTGTCTGGCGCATCTTACTAATACCATGGCTCAAACGGAAGGTGATTTTGAAAAAGGAGAACATTTCGGAAGCATCGATTCGTTAAATCTATTGTCATATTTATTGAAACGTATCTTATAAAATGGGAGTACAATTAGGATTAAAAGAAAACTGGAAACAGTTTACCCTGTTGGTCATCATCAATGGTTTTGTTGGCGGGATGGTAGGTTTGGAACGATCCATTCTTCCTCAGATTGCGGAGCAGGAATTCGCCTTAGCAGCTAAAACAGCTATTCTCTCATTCATTATTGTGTTTGGCATAGTTAAAGCAATTACCAATTATTATACAGGTGCATTAGCCAATAAATACGGCAGAAAAAAACTTTTGGTGGCAGGCTGGATAATTGCTATTCCGATTCCGTTCATTTTGATGTTTGCCCCCGGCTGGAACTGGATAATTGCAGCTAATGTACTTTTAGGAATCAATCAGGGCTTAACCTGGTCCAGTACAGTAGTAATGAAAATTGACCTTGTTGGTGAAAAACAAAGAGGTTTTGCAATGGGATTAAATGAATTTGCAGGATACATTGCTGTTGCACTTGTTGCTTTCCTGACAGGATGGATAGCCAGTGAGTATGGAATAAGACCTTACCCCTTTTATATAGGAATTGGCCTGGTATTTTTTGGATTATTTGGAAGCATCTTTTTTATAAAGGATACTAAACACCATGTTGCAAAAGAGACTGCTACAAGTACCATTCCGAAGCTGAAAAATATCTTTTGGGACACTACCTGGAAGAACAAAAACTTAGGTTCTGTAACTCAGGCAGGTTTAATCAATAACCTGAACGATGGTATGGCATGGGGGATCTTTCCAATCTTACTTGCTATTAAAGGATTTTCAATTGGAGAAATCGGAATTATTACGGCCATATACCCCGCAGTTTGGGGTATCGGTCAACTATTTACAGGGAAAATGGCTGATAAATTTTGCAAAAAGGATATACTCTATGTTGGAATGTTTTTGCAGGCCATTGCCCTGATTGTTTTGGTATGGGCTGATAGTATGGTTGATTTTGTAATATTGTCTTCCATTTTAGGTTGGGGTACGGCAATGGTGTATCCCACATTCCTGGCAACAGTTGCAGAAAACACCCATCCGCATGATAGAGCTGAAAGTATTGGTATTTTCCGGCTATGGCGAGACCTGGGATATGCAATTGGAGCAATACTCACAGGAATAATAGCCGATGTTTTCAGTATCAATGCAGCCATACTGTTTATTGGTTTTCTGACCTTAGTATCCGCATTAATCATTCATTTCCGGATGAAATGCAGGACGGCTGGCGCAGTAAAATTATGGGATTGGATAACGAATAAACCCGGTAATATTCATAAACAGTCCATGCAAAGTATATCGTAAGACAAGATCATTTACATTATAACATATTACTTAAAACTCATAATTTAAAATGTTTTTTCATCGCTATGGGGTAATCTGCTAAAGCAATTTCAGGATCTGCAATTTCAGGATGCCATAATTTCTCCCATTCAAAGCTGTAATAGCCCTTATATCCATCTTTTGATAAAATATCTATGGCCTCAAATATGGGCACATCGCCCTGTCCCATTAATACATACTGCAATTTGTCGCCTACTAATCTGGCATCCTTGATATGTGTATGACGAATGTATTTCTTTAATTTTTTGTACACCAAAGCTGGGGATTCCTTGGTAATGGTCCACATGTTTGAAATGTCCCAAACCAGGGCAATGTTTGGATGTGATACAGCCTTCATGACTTTCAGGATATCATCAGAGCCTGAGAAATCACCATGTGTTTCCAATAGCACAGTGACATTTCGCGTTTTGGCATATTCGCCCAGAGTTAAGAGATTTTTAGCAACCGTGCTGATTGTTTGATCTTTCGTTCTGTCTTTGGGAAATTTATTGGGGAATACCCTTACATAGGGACAGTTAATCTTTTGCGCCAGATCAATAAAAGATTTGGCTTCGTTAATACTTTTTTCTTTTTCAGGACCTTCATGAAAGTGCATATTGGCAGAAGCACCAAGATTTATGAACTTCAAACCTTTTTCTTTCATCAGTGAGAGCGTTTCATTGATCTTTTCCTGACTGCTGAATTCATTGCATTTTGTAAGATCCATCTGTCGTTTTATACCGCGTAATTCCAAACCTGAATATCCATGAATGGCTGCAAAATCTACAATTTGTTTGAAGGGCCAGTCGGGACAGCCTAATGTCGAAAATGCCAGCATGGGCTTGTTTTTCCCAAAGGTAAAAGCAGAGCCTGTCATTGCCGCCGCGAACAGGATAGTCGAGTTTTGAAGAAATTCTTTTCTGGTGTAATTCATATGTTTATTTGAAATGATTCAGCTATAAATTTGATGAAAGTATTTCATAATGTTATAATGAATTGCATAGTTTCGTTAGTTTCAGATTACAAATCTGTTGTTAAATATGTCGGGATTGCAAATCCCGGCGAGCGGGTCTCTATTTATTGTCAAACCAGAGAGGCTGTTTTTCTGTTAATTTCATTTGGTTAATTAATTTCAGATCTAAGGATTATGTAAATGAATAATCGGTTCATAATTTCAATTTGGAATGTGCGGATCAATAATGACTTGGGTTCATTTATTAGTTAAAGTTTTGGATCTATCCATTTTTCCGATTACATGTACTACAATTATACTTGAATGGGGGTAACCCAGTGTCTTTCCTGGTGTTATCTCAAATAGATTTCTCAGGTATATATTGATTAATCCTTTTGCCACTTTTGTTTTTGTTTCTATAAATTCAGGAAACAGATTGAAGTTAAAACACTTAAACTTCATTTTGCCTTTATGATCAACCACTGTATAAAACGAATAGGTAAAATCGCGGTAAGCTTTATCAATATAAATTTTATACTCAGGATATAGGTAGGACTCGGAGCGATTTATCCCTCCTAAATTGGGATCTAGCCTGGGTTCAATTTTTTCTACCCGTGCTATTTTGCTTTTACTTTTAAAAACCACCGGATTCCTTGCAGCGAAGGCACTATCCAGGTCACTGTTGGCTTGTATGGCCCGGTATTTTACAAACAGACTGTCTTCAGGACTGGGTCTTCTGAGTAAGTCAGGACTTATATGTAGTTTGTTTTTTATATGATCATCTGCATATAAGGTCATAAATACATTCGATAGATCTTCATTAACCACTTGATTGCTTACATGCATGACTTGTAGAAGAATACTGTCCTTACTTACATGTTTAACTCTGAACCATTGCCTTGCAAAATGAAACAGGTCCTTATGGCTATGGAAAATGCGGTAGGGCATAAATTTCTGCTTTTCTAAACTGAAGATCTTCACAGAATCATCTCCTGTAAAATAAATATGCCATTCTGGCTCCAACTGAAAACCGTGTTGATCTATGGCTATGCCGGTATTAAATTCACGGCGAATTTCGGAATACATTATTCCTTTAACCTTTTCGAATGATGGGGCTGACTCCTTGTTTATGCTGCTGATATAATAGCAGGAGGAAAGACAGAGCATAGTAAATAGCCTAAAGAAGCTTATCTTCATGACAGATCATTTAAAGTTTAAATAAATAATTTATTAAAACTACAATTGTAGTTGCATAATTACAAAAATAGTTTTATAATTGTTTTATGAAACGACTAAGCGAAAAAGAAGAAACCTTAATGAGGGCTGTCTGGAAGCTTGATAAGGCTTTTGCGAAAGAGGTAAGAGAAGAGATGCCGGAACCAAAACTTCATATTAATACCATCTCTACCATGATGAAGAGGCTGGTTGATAAAGGTTTTTTGAAATATGAGGATTTTGGTGCTACCTATAGATATTATGCAGCTCTGTCAAAGAAAGAATATACAACTCTCTATATCAGGCCATTGCTTTCCAAACTTTTCGGGGGGTCCATTAAAGACGTGGTAGCATTTTTTGCGGAAGAGGAGGAGATTTCAGTGGAAGAATTGAAGGAGGTAATAAGAATGATCGAGGATAAAGAAAAATAAAAGTAATGGAAGTTTTATCCTTGTATCTGCTTAAAGTTCATGCCGGCACTTCACTGTTATATGCAATTTATCACCTGACAGCAAAAAATGAATTGTTTTTCAGGCTGAACAGGTTTATTTTACTGGGGATACTTTTAATCTCTTTTAGCCTGCCATTGCTTCCGTCTCTGAATATGCATACAATAAATCAGGCAAATTCAGGCTTTGTTCAAACCGTTTTCAGCAAGACTGATTATTCTCCGGACGATCTTTTAAAAGGAAAAGAAGTCTCAAAGTTTGCCGATGAGATCATGATCAAACGGTTATCCGCCTTAATTATCATCTTGCTGACGTTCTACTTAGTTGTAGTGGTGATTCTTCTTCTAAGGTTTATTAATCAGATATCGAATGTCCTATATTTTGTCAAAAACAGTGAAAGGGTAGTTGAAAATAATATTATGTACCATGATCCTGGCGAAGAGACCGCAGCCTTCTCCTTCTTTAATTCCATCCTGATTAACAGGGAGCAGTATGATGATGAACAGTTCAGCCAGATTTTAGCGCATGAAAAGGCGCATGTTAATCAGCGGCACAGCATAGATATCCTGCTCGCTGAGCTGGCATGCGTTTTCTTATGGGCTAACCCTTTTGCAAAGGCTTTAAAAAATACCATCAGGCTGAACCTTGAGTTTCTGGCAGACAAAGAAGTGCTGAACAAAGGGTTTAATAAACAGAAGTATCAATGGAGCATTCTGAGGCCTTATCTGAAACAGTATACTTATCCATTGACCAATTTATACAGTTCAAAGCCAAAGCAGCGGATTGAGAAAATGAATGCTCAGGAGAGTCCGGTTTTTAACTTATACAAATACGCATTGATAATTCCCATGATTGCATTCATTTATTTTGGGATCGCACCTTTTCATGCAACAGCACTTGATAAGATCTATACTATGCATCTGATAGAGAAACATGAGTTCCGGGATTACCTGGGATATTATGAATTTGAGAATGACAAGGGTAGTTTTATCAACATCTTGATGAAGGATGAAACATTAGTTATGAAAACCCTCTGGAATAATGAGAGGATCTACTTCCAAAAGCAATCTGAAAACGGTTTTATCAATAAAGAAGCCACCATTCCCCTCGTATTCCCTAGAAATTGGGATGGTACAGTTTCTGGACTCGTAGCCTTCGGAAATGACAGGTGGAGAAAAGTAAAACAGTTCAAGCCGGTCCAGAAAAAAGCAGGTGAAGGGGCGGTGCTCAGTTTAACCGCCTCCGGAAGTATGCAGGTTTTGGTATATCCGGTAGGTCCCTGGGAAAAGGTAAAAAAATATACCATCAAAAGTACGGTATCCGGTCCGTAAAGCCAGAATAATCTATATCTAAACTAATTTGAAAGGTTGATTTTCAGCCTTAATGCTAAACCTTTGTCTAAATTTTAAATCATGAAACGATCAATCTTCTTCATTTCTCTTTGCTTTTTGCTTTCGGCTTTAATCTTTCTGGCATTTAGTACCGGGGTATCAGCACAAACCTCGTATGAGATTAAAGGAATTGTGAAGGACTCGGTTTCAAAGAAGGCTCTGGACTATATAACAATTGGTCTGAAGAACGATAAAAATGAGCCTTTGAAAACCAGCCTCACTAAAGATGATGGTTCATTCGCTATCGCTGATATAAAGACCGGGAAGTACGTATTGTCGGTTATTGCTATGGGATATAAGTTAAAAACAATAAACCTGACCCTGGCTGGAAATAGCGATCTCGGCACAATCTATATTGTTCCGCAAGTCACAGGTTTGGATGCAGTAACAGTCATAGCAGACAGGCCGATAGTAAAAATGGATATCGATAAGATCAGTTATGACCTGCAGGCAGATCCTGAAAGTAAGGTGAATAATGTTTTGGAGATGATGCGTAAAGTGCCCTTATTATCATTGGATGCTGAAGATAATATTCAATTAAAAGGCAGTGCCAGTTATCGGATTTTGATCAATGGAAGACCGTCTTCTATGCTGGAAAAGAGTCCGAAAGATATTTTAAGGAGCATGCCGGCTTCAACAATTCAAAGTATTGAGGTGATTACGAATCCGCCTGCGAAGTATGATGGTGAAGGGCTTACCGGAATAATCAATATAGTAACTGTCAAAAAGATAGATAACGGTTATAACGGAACAATTAATTTCAATCAGCGCTTTCCTTCCGGCGGACCAAATTTGGGCAGTTCGTTTAATTTTAAGCAGGGAAAGTGGGGGATTTCAGCAAATCTTAACGGGGTGCTGTTTCATGATCCCGGAAGAACCAATGTACACAATCGTCTGATCCTGGGAACGAATCCTTCAGACTTAAAACAAGACGGA
>JBAZCD010000175.1:0-6484 GCA_041671205.1 Pedobacter sp. | reverse complement strand
TGAAGTTCTGGCAAAACCCTGACCGGCGTGAATACCACCTTGTTCATGTCTTACCAGGATATGGTTTAATTTTTCTTTGTAGTCATACAATGCATCATAGATCGGCATAATTGCCCCTCCCGGATATCCGAATATTACTTCAGTACCTTCGATGATCAATGCTTCGAGTAGGGCTACAGACCCCGAAACTTCTATCGTTTCAACTCCTGTAGGGTTACTCAATGCCTGCTGCTCAATTTCCATAACTTTTTCTTTATGTGTTTAGATCAGTGTCCGGATGAAATGATTCATCCGGACACCTCATTATTCTTCGTCAGTAACGCAGCCTTCGCTGGCGTTCTTTACCTGTTTAAAGTATTTAAATAAAACCCCGTTCTTAACCGGAGGATCAGGCTGCTGCCATTGCTTTCTTCTGTGTTCCATTTCTTCAGCCGAGATCATCACATCGATGGAGTTTTTTGTTGCATCCAGCTGAATAATGTCATTATCCTGAACAAGTCCGATATTTCCGCCTTCAAAAGCTTCGGGGGTGATATGCCCCACAACAAAACCATGTGTGCCGCCTGAAAAACGACCATCAGTGA
The DNA here is from genome assembly GCA_041671205.1 of Pedobacter sp. GTDB lineage: Bacteria > Bacteroidota > Bacteroidia > Sphingobacteriales > Sphingobacteriaceae > Daejeonella. The sequence continues at coordinate 5,900 of JBAZCD010000175.1, read as the reverse complement.
TCAGAGCAACGGATGCTCCTAATCCCGCTCCGAAAATTGCAGATGTTGGTTTTAGCATTTCAGGCATGCCTGGTGCACCTTTCGGTCCCACATTTCTGATCACTACGACATCACCTGCCTTTACCTTTCCGCTGCTTATTCCATGAATTAATTCAAATTCTCCGTCAAATACACGTGCCGGACCGGTAAATGATTCGCCTTCCTTGCCGCTTATTTTAGCTACCGAACCCTGGGGAGCAAGATTACCGTAAAGCATTTGTAAATGTCCTGTTTTCTTTATCGGATTTTCATATGAGTGAATCACATCCTGATTCTCAAAATCAAGGTCAGCAGCATCAGCCACATTTTCTGCCAGCGTTTTTCCGGTAACGGTCAGGCAATCGCCATGGAGTAATCCTTTTTGTAAAAGATATTTTAAAACAGAAGGTAATCCGCCAATGGTATGAACGTCTTCCATCATGTATTTTCCGCTCGGTTTAAGATCGGCAATAACTGAAGTTTCATCACTGATCTTCTGAAAATATTCGAGGTCAAGTTTAATTCCAACCGATTTGGCCATGGCAATTAAATGCAGCACCGCATTGGTTGAACCTCCCAGAACCATCACAGTTACAATGGCATTATGAAATGCCTTTTCTGTCATGATATCTCTTGGTTTAATGTCCTTCTCAAGCAGGATTCTCATGTATTTGCCAGCATCAAGGCATTCCTGCTTTTTCTCATCACTCAGAGCAAGGTAAGTTGAACTGTATGGTAAGCTCATTCCCATTGCTTCAATCGCCGAAGCCATGGTATTTGCCGTGTACATACCTCCGCAGGCACCAGCTCCCGGACAGGCATGTTCGATAACCCCCTGAAAATCTTCTTCTGCAAGGTTGCCGGCCATTTTCTGACCCAAAGCCTCAAATGCAGAAACAATGTTCAGTGATTGTCCTTTATAATTTCCTGAATGGATACTGCCGCCATAGACCATGATCGCAGGGCGGTTCAGACGTCCCATTGCCATAATAGCTCCGGGCATGTTCTTATCGCAGCCGGGCAGTGCGATTACACCATCATAGTAATGTCCGCCACAAACGGTTTCAATAGAATCGGCGATGAGGTCTCTGGAAACCAGAGAATAGCGCATGCCTTCTGTTCCATTGGTTATGCCATCACTGATACCAATAGTATGGAACATTAAACCCACCAGGTCATTATTCCAGACACCTTTCTTGACCACCTCTGCAAGTTCATTCAGGTGCATATTGCAGGTATTGCCATCATAGCCCATGCTTACAATTCCTACCTGAGCCTTGGCCAGATCTTCTTTGGTTAATCCTATTCCATATAACATGGCTTGTGAAGCTGGCTGTGTTGGGTCCTGTGTAAGTATTTTGCTGTATTTATTAAGTTCCATAGTTCAGATTATAAATCGTAATTTCTATTTCCGGTACCGGTATTAATGGTTCAATAAATGAATTGGTTTAATTGATTATCTAAAAAAAAAGCCTTTCTGTTATAGGAAGGCGCTGGATTTTTATTTGTTTTAATTAAATCTTACGCCTTAATAGTAGGAATGAGCAGAATAACAATTAGAATATAAATAACGAGAAGTATACCCGGAATAGTCAGTTTATGAGTTGCAAAATTTAATGTACTGTTCATTATTCAAACGTTTATTATTTCCTTATTTATTTAAATCTCAATTTAAGGTCTTAGGATTTAAGTATCAATAGGCAATGCATTTATTTTGAATTAGAATAAAATATTAAAAAATAAAATAAATCGGTATAAAATATTGTAAATATCTAAATTGTATAGATATAATTTTGTGTAAATATACCAAAACGGTTTTGGGTTTTCGGTTCACAAATTTTTCATTTCAATGAAGGGGGCGATTTTCTGCCTGAAAATTCAATTTCGCCTGAAAAATCCGAAAAGTATCGGGCAAAAAAAAGCCCCTCTGATACGCTAATCAGAAGGGCTTTTTTAAGCGGGCTAAGCTCAGGAATTTTGGGTTCCTTCAGCAAGCACCATAATGTTATTATTCAGCACTTCAATTACTCCTCCTTTAATAAAAATAGTTTCTTCGGTCTTATCTGTGCGGACGATCACTTTCCCATCTTCCAGTGTTGAAATAACAGGAGCATGATCTTTAAGTACTTCAAAAGATCCCATCGTACCGGGTACGGTCACAGACCTTACTTCGCCTTCGAAAATTTTTTTATCGGGTGTTAATATTTCTAATTTCATGGACTCTCTCTAATTTCCCCAGAGGGTAGAAGATTTATAAATTTTGTCTCGTATCCCCTTCTTCTCTCCTTTGGAGGGACCGGGCGAGGCTTTAAGCGTTTGCTTCAGCTAATAATTTCTTGCCTTTTTCGATAGCATCTTCGATAGTACCAACCAGGTTGAATGCAGCTTCAGGATATTCATCCACTTCACCATCCATAATCATATTGAATCCTTTGATAGTATCTTTGATGTCAACCAATACACCTTTTAATCCGGTGAACTGCTCCGCCACGAAGAAAGGCTGAGATAAGAAACGCTGAACACGGCGTGCACGACCTACTACCAGCTTATCTTCTTCAGACAACTCGTCCATACCAAGGATGGCGATGATATCCTGTAATTCTTTATAACGCTGTAAGATCTCTTTTACTCTTTGTGCAGTACCATAGTGCTCGTCACCCAGGGTAGCGGCATTCAGGATACGTGAAGTTGAATCCAACGGATCCACTGCCGGATAGATTCCAAGCTCAGCGATCTTACGGGATAGTACGGTTGTAGCATCAAGGTGAGCAAAGGTTGTAGCCGGTGCAGGGTCAGTCAAGTCATCCGCAGGAACGTAAACAGCCTGTACAGATGTAATTGAGCCACGCTTGGTTGAAGTAATCCTTTCCTGCATCAATCCCATCTCAGTTGCCAGAGTTGGCTGATAACCTACCGCAGATGGCATACGACCAAGAAGAGCCGATACTTCAGAACCTGCCTGGGTGAAACGGAAGATATTATCTACGAAGAAAAGGATATCTTTTCCCTGTCCTTCACCTTCACCGTCACGAAAATATTCAGCTACAGTAAGACCTGAAAGAGCAACGCGTGCACGTGCACCCGGAGGCTCGTTCATTTGTCCGAATACCAGTGTAGCTTTAGAATCAGTTAATGCTTTTTTATCAACAGATGCAAGATCCCATCCGCCTTCTTCCATAGAGTGCTTGAAAGCATCTCCGTAGTTAATAACGCCTGACTCGATGAACTCACGTAAAAGGTCATTTCCTTCACGGGTACGCTCACCAACACCTGCGAATACTGATAAACCTGCATAAGCTTTTGCAATGTTGTTTACCAGCTCCATAATCAGTACTGTTTTACCTACACCCGCACCGCCGAACAAACCGATTTTACCACCTTTTGCATAGGGCTCAAGAAGGTCGATCACTTTTATACCAGTGAAAAGCACTTCGGTTTCAGTACTTAACTCTTCGAATTTCGGAGGAGTATTATGGATCGGGTAGCCATCAGAATTGTCCATCGTGTCAATTCCGTCGATAGCCTGCCCAACAACATTAAACAAACGACCTTTAATCTTATCACCAATCGGCATTCTGATAGCAGATCCGGTATCAATTACTTTCATACCACGAACAAGTCCGTCTGTTGAGTCCATCGCGATAGCGCGGACACGGTCTTCTCCAAGATGTTGCTGAACCTCAAGAATGATCTTTTGGCCATTATCTTTTACGATCTCAAGAGCATCATAAATTTTAGGTAAGTGTGCATTTTCAGTGAAGCTGACGTCTACTACAGGTCCGATGATCTGTGCAATTTTTCCGGCGTTTGGCATATAAATTTTGTAAAACTTTATTAAATCAACTATTTAAGCCCGTTTTATAGGGCATTTTTAGGTCTGCAAAAATACTCTTTATCCCCGTAAATCAAATACTTAATTAAAGTTTTTTTATAATATTCTGAACATAGTTTTCCACTGCGAGGGAAGGGGGTGTTTGTTATCTGTTAACAGTTGTTTTTATCTGTTATCAGTTGTCTGTTAACGTTATCTGTTGTCTGAATAAATTTCGATTGATTTGAAATTAGTACTTTATTGTTTTGTTCCTGCCATTAATCTCTTGGCAGTAACAAGTAGCTCTGGTTCCAAATAAACCTGTCGCACGGAAAAATCGCTCTCATTTCTGAAATTTAAGGGGTGCTGAAGAATTAAGAACAATTATACAATGCAGTTTGACTGTAAAATATTAACGAACAACATTCTTTTAATCAGATCATTCTCAAAAGTGTAAATCAATTTATTAAAAAAGTGTAAATTAAAAAATTAAAAAAGTGTAAATTTAATTGTTTTTAAAATGTAAAATAATAATATATTCGCACTTTAAAATCATCATTGAATTATAAAGAACGTATATCAGACAGCGAGTTACAGCGAAAACTCAACGCTTCGGGAGCGGTGCTTATACGAGGTGCAAAAGCCTGTGGAAAAACCGAATCGGCAAAGCAATTAGCCAAAAGTGTGTTGAACGTAGACAGGGACGAACATGTGCAGGCTCTCATTAACATTGCACCAAAACGTTTGTTGCTTGGCGAAACGCCTCGCCTGATTGACGAATGGCAAGCACAACCCAAACTATGGGACTACATTCGTCACGAAATTGACGACCGTCAAAAAAATGCACAATTCATACTCACAGGTTCGGCAAACCCGGAAGAATCAGCAAAAATGCACTCTGGTGCAGGCAGGTTTACCATTGTCGAAATGCGCACAATGTCGTGGCAGGAATTAGGTTTTTCGTCTGGGAAAATAAGTTTAGCTAAAATCTTTGAAGGTGAAAAAATCGATATTTTTGACAATCCCACCGACTTAGAATTTATCATCGAGAGATTAATTATTGGGGGGTTTCCTGCACTCATAAACAAAAATATTACTCAAGCAAGCGACTTAAACCGTGCTTATGTAGAATTACTTGCCGAAGTGGATATGAGCCGGGTTTCCGATGTAAAGCGAGATCCAGTAAAAGTAAGAAGTTTGCTACGCTCACTTGCCCGAAATACCGCAACATTGGTGGATATTTCTGCTTTGGAAAGCGATATTCGTGAAAAAGAAAATACAGGCATTACACGACCAACTGTTTACGATTATCTCGATGCACTTAGCCGCTTGATGATTTTGGAAGACCAGCCTGCCTGGAACACGCATATTCGTTCATCTTCTGCATTGCGAAAATCACCAAAACGACATTTTACCGATGTTTCTTTGGCTGTTGCGGCATTAGGAGCAGATAAAGATTCGCTTTTAAACGATTTGAACTTTACAGGATTTTTGTTTGAATCACTCGTTACGCACGAACTGCGCATATATGCCCAGGCAAACGATGCCAAAGTATATCACTACCGCGATTCGAGCGGTTTGGAAGTGGACAGCATTGTGCAAAAATACAATGGAGACTGGTGCGCTTTTGAAATAAAACTTGGCACAGGGCAAATTGATGAAGCTGCGGCAAGTCTCAATAAATTTGTTTTGAAATTAGACACAAAAAAAATAAAACCGCCCAAATCGCTCAACATTATTACGGGAACTGGAATAAGTTATACCCGACAAGACGGTATAAACGTAATTTCGTTAGCATCTTTAGGCCAATAGATAAAATGCAAAAAGTTTAAAGGGTGTATTAAGACTAATCCCTAAAATTGCCGTTCTCATGCACCCTCCTTTCAAACAGTCCGGTTTTTTCGCTTTCAGCTTTTCGCTTTCAACTTTCTGCCTCCTTCTTCACAATAATTTCCCTTCTTAATTAAATCTTCCTTTATTTTGGGGCATGAAAAGAATATTGGTAACCGGTAGTAACGGACTTCTGGGGCAAAAACTAACGGATTTGAGTCTTGCAGATCCGGAGATTGAA
>JBAZCD010000174.1:0-6486 GCA_041671205.1 Pedobacter sp. | reverse complement strand
GCCTCTTCACATTCAGTGAGTAGAACAACTGATCTTTTAAAATTGGGATCTGACATAAATGGCTCTGAAACGAGCAGACTTCCGTTTTTAGGTTTAAGCGGGCTTAACATAAGAAAATGAATTAAGAAATTTTTCGATAATTAAATTTACAATATATATCTAATAATCATTGAAATGATAGAATGCAATCCGCATTTGTTAAGTTTGCAGTAAATGATACTTATCCGCCGTTTGGGCTGGGAAAAAACTATTGATATGGCAGTAAAAAAAGAAACACTCGAAAACCTTCGTCAGGAATATATTTCTGAAAAGTTATCCAAAAAAGAAGTTGATAAAGACCCGATCAAACAATTTGGAAAATGGTTTAAAGAGGCAATGGATGCAGGAATCCATGAGCCCAATGCGATGACACTGGCTACTACCAGTATTGACCGAAAGCCAAGTGCACGAATTGTTTTGCTGAAAGGGTACGAAGAAAGAGGGTTTACGTTTTACACCAATTATCTGAGTGCAAAAGGTAAAGAAATGTCCAAAAACCCCGTCGTGGCCATAGTTTTTCATTGGGCAGAATTGGCCAGGCAGGTAAGGATTGAAGGTACCGTAGAAAAGCTGAGCAAAGAGGAATCAGAACGTTATTTTCACAGCCGCCCGAAACAAAGTCAGATCGGAGCACTGGTATCGCCCCAGAGTCAGGTAATTGAAGACCGTGAGGATCTGGAGAAGAACTGGAAGGATGCTGAATTAAGGTATGAGAACAGAACTATTCCCAAGCCTGCACATTGGGGTGGTTATCTGGTAAAAGCTCAGGTCATTGAATTCTGGCAAGGCCGGCCAAGTCGCCTGCATGACAGAATAGTTTATAAAAAAGCTGATAAACAAAATTGGAAAATTGTAAGGCTTGCCCCCTGATTATTCCTATGGATTTTAATGAAATAAAGAATCTTTTATCTGAGAAATTCGGACCTGATGTAATTACCGGTGTTGAATCCGCAGGATTACAGCCTGCATTAATCATTAATCCGGATCTTATTATACCGGTATGTGAAGAACTTAGAGACAATAAGAACACCTGGTTTGACTTTCTATCCTGTTTAAGCGGGGTCGACTTTGGAATCAATGATGGCCGGTTCGGGGTCGTTTACCATCTGGCTTCCATTCCTCATAAGCAGCAGCTGGTGTTAAAAACAATCAAACAGCACAACAGAAGCAGCGATGACCTGCCCTCATTTTATTCCGTAACGAATGTCTGGCGAACAGCTGAATGGCATGAACGTGAAGCTTTTGATCTCCTTGGAATACATTTTGAGGGCCATCCTGACCTGAGAAGGATCCTGTTGCCCGATGACTGGGAAGGATATCCCCTCAGGAAAGACTATCAAGCTGCTGAAGAGTATAAAGGAATCAAAATTAATTAAGCTAAATCCCATTTTCGATAAACAACATCATGCAGGTAAGCCAAACCAGATATGATCAGTTAACTGCAAATCTCCAGCCTGAGGAGATGGTTATCAACATGGGTCCTCAGCACCCCTCAACACACGGGGTATTAAGACTGGAACTGATTACCGAGGGAGAGATTGTGAAGGAAGTGATCCCGCATATGGGATACCTGCACCGATGCTTTGAAAAACATTGTGAGAGCCTTAGCTATCAGCAAATCATCCCTTTTGTGGATCGTATGGACTATCTGGCTTCTATGAATAATGATCATGCTTTTGTGATGGGTGTGGAGCGAATGATGGGAATTGATAAGGATATTCCAAAAAGAGTTGAATACATCCGGGTATTAGTGTGTGAGCTGAACCGAATCAGTTCACATCTTATTGCCATTGGGACATACGGTATCGATATTGGTGCCTTCACCCCTTTTTTATGGTGTTTTCGGGATCGTGAACACATCATGAATATGCTGGAATGGGCATCAGGTTCAAGAATGTTATATAACTATATCTGGGTTGGCGGATTGTTTTATGATCTGCCTGTTGGATTTGAAGAACGCTGCCGGGAGTTTATTGAGTATTTCAAACCAAAGCTGAAAGAATTAAACCAGTTATTAACTGATAATCAGATCTTTATTTCAAGAACGGCCGGTATAGGGGTACTACCGCTTGATGTGGCCATTAATTACGGCTGCTCCGGACCTATGCTCAGGGGGTCTGGCCTAAAGTGGGATTTACGGCGTGCAGATGAATATTCAGCCTATCCTGAACTTGAGTTTGACATTCCGGTAGGTAAAGGTGAAATGGGGAAGACCGGAGATTGCTGGGACCGGTATAAGGTTCGGACAGACGAGATTACTCAATCTATCCGGATCATTGAACAATGTCTCGACAGGCTGCAAAATGAACTAAAAAGAAGTCCCGAATTCGACCCAAGAGCAAAACTTCCAAAAAAGATTATACCCAAAGAGCAGGATTTTTATATCCGGGCTGAAAATCCAAAAGGTGAACTTGGCTATTATTTTATATGTGACGGTAAGACTGAAATTCCAAAACGCGTAAAAGCCAGAGCACCCAGTTTTAATAATTTATCAGTTCTGCCTGAAATAGCCCGGGGTGTATTAATTGCAGACCTGGTGGCTATACTTGGTTCAATTGACATTGTATTGGGGGAGGTTGACCGATAAAAATATAAAGGCTGACCAGGTTTTAAACCTGGTCAGCCTTTAAAAACACTAAACAAAATTTCAGTAAACCTTGACCATGTAGATATAAGGCTCCAGTTTCTTGAACTGATCTTTACGGCTTAAACCGGCTAAACTATTTCGTTTATTCAGAATTAATTTTTCATCCAGAGAATCCTGGGGAATTGCTTGTATAGATTTTAGGATATAGGATGATTTTATCGCAAAAGCGGCACCATCAGCCAAAGGCTGTTTACCATTGATGATACCTACGATATTACCCCGGGTATCCAGCAACGGACCACCGCTATTTCCGGGATTAACAGGGATTGAAACCTGGTAAGTAACCGTATCACCGGCATTTCCGTTTCTTGCACTAACATAACCTTTACCCAAAACCTGATCATCTCTTGGGAATCCAATGGTAAATACATCCTCACCTACATCAGATGGAGATTTTTTAAATGTATAAGGCAAACTTGCCAGCTTTTCAAAAGCAGGGTCAGTAATTTGAAGTACTGCCAAATCATAAGCAGGGTCTTGATAGATCAATTTCGCTTTAAATGCTTCACCTTCAGAATTTTGTACATAAACCGAGTCGGCATCCTTAACCACATGAAAATTAGTGACTAAGTATCCATTGGATGAAAGAGCAAAACCTGTACCTCCGAACTCTCCCGGGTCCGCAGGACCTTTCGCAGGTTTATCATTAATGTTCTTGATCAAAGCATTCTGAGAACGCTTAATACTGTTGATCTCCCTGCGCAATAAACTTACATTGCTTGAGATGGATTTAGAAAAATAACCGGTAGACAGGAGGGTGCCCGCAACTGCTATAAAAGCGACAGATGCAGCAATAGCTGTATTGATACGATACTTCTTCCACAAACGCTTTACTACAGGTGCTTCGGGTACTACATCTTTACTAATTGCCTGAATATCAATAGATTCATGAATAACATTCATTTCTGATGAGAGTCTCACCCTGTTTCCATAATCAGACAAATTCATTATAAAGCTCTGATGCTCTACCACTTTGATATCAAAGGAAGGATCATTAATCCTCTTTTGTTCAAAAGCAGCTAAGTCCGCGCCGGATAACTCTCCGCGTAAATAAGCATCAATTAAATTTGTCACTTCCATATCACTGTTCATCATCATTACATTATTTAGGTTTGAAAAAATATTTTTTTCAAACGCTGCAGGCATTTATACTTTTGAGTTTTGGCATTATCTGCATTGGTATAACCAAATTTCTCACAGATCTCCTGCATCGATCTGTTTTGTATATAATAATCTTCAATAATGGTTTTACACGGTTCGCCCAACTGATTCAGGGCAGATTCCATTATTGCAAACTGTCTGTCTTTCTCTTCATGCTTTTCCAGATCATCTTCAACTGCAATGATTTCAGAAAAGTCCTGAATGTTTCTGATCGTCCGGCTCTGGGCATTTAAACGCTTAAGCCATAATCTCCTGCAAACAGAATAAAGAAACGTTTTAAGCTTACTGTTCAGCTCAAAATTTCCATTTTTAACTTTATTGTAAAGAACTATAACCGACTCCTGAAAAACGTCCTTAGCATCATCCTCATTCCCGTTATTTTTTAGCACCAACTGCAGTACCATAGGGAAATAAGCGGTATATAATCTGTTAAGAGTTTCTTTAGAGTCATTCAGTATCCCTAAAACAATTTCATTATCTGCTGGAACTGAACTTTTTACCTCTTTTTTCACTATTAATACTTTTTATCCGGAATTGTAACCCAATGATAGGGAAAATATTTTTTTATTTTTTTTTGAATAGCAAGGGTTACCTTTTTTATTAACGGGTATTAAGTGTAATTATTTATAAATAAATTAAAACACTAAACAATGAAAAATTCTTTCAAATTCGGTTTCTTAGCTTTAGCTATTTCTTTATCAGTTGCTGCTTGTAACTCAAACAAAACTGAAGAGGCTGCTACTGATTCAACTGCTGTTGACACTACTGTTGTTGATACTGCTGTTGTTGATTCAGCTGTTGTAGATTCAGCTGCTGCTGATACTGCTGCTGCAAAGTAATTAACCCAAAAATTACAGAAAGCCGTCCCGGATTAAATCCAGGATGGCTTTTTTTGTTTCTCGAAATCAGGTTAGAAAGAATCAGAGAGCCGATCTACTGTCTGTCTTTAAGGATTTCCGGGATTTGAAGGGAACAATCAGTTCTCATCCAGGTCTGTATGAGCATCCCCTCCCAAACTATAATAATTGTTTTCTTCATCTTCTTCACCTATAAGCTCATTTTCATCATCCAGCTCTGTTCCGGGCACATCAAGGCCTTCATCAAGTTTGGCATCTGAAGATTTTTTCTTCTGAGCAGAAAGTTCAGTTTCATCAAAAGCCACTTTCTTTTCTTTCTGAAAAATGTCCTCATCTGCGGGATATATTGGATAACCGGGCAGGTCTACTTTTTTGTCCTGAGAATCAGGAATCTGTTTCTTTGAATTATTACTCATCTGAATAGCTATTATAAGGTAATCTGCCCATGGCAGAAAAATTCATTTTAACCGGCTGATATCGATCCCGGTAAGCATATACTGTTTTAGTGCTTTGTTTAAAATCAGGAATCAGTATAAATTTAATCATTTATTATGATTGGATTGCTTCTGAGAACAATTTTAACAGGGCTAAGTTGGCCTAAAATAAAAAAGGGATCAAAAAGCCATGATAAGCTAAAAGTTTAGCCGGGCCGAACCCAAACAAAAAGCGGGTCATGATCACATGACCCGCTTTTTGTTGTTTACGAATATTATCTAAACGGCTTCAGGCTTCTTTTTAAACCAGCCTTTAATTCTCTTAGAATTAGAATCTCCGAGTAATAACATACATGGAACCAAAATCAGGGTCAGGAATGTTGCAAAACCTAAACCGAATATCATTGTCCAGGATAAAGGTCCCCAGAAAGCAACGTTATCCCCGCCAAAATAAAGGCGTGCATTAAAATCACTGAACAGAGTAACAAAATCCATGTTCAGGCCTACGGCCAGAGGAATGAGTCCGAGCATGGTTGCTGTAGCAGTCAGCAATACCGGTGTCATTCTGGTTCTGCCTGCTTCTATGATCGCATCCTTTACATCCATACCCTGTTCGATCATTAATTCAGTAAATTCAACCAGTAGAATACCGTTCCTGACTACAATACCGGCAAGAGCAATAACACCCACTCCCGACATTACAATAGACATTTCCATTCTGAATATGGTTACACCAAGTAATACACCAATTATACTGAATAATATCTCGCTCAGGATGATCATTGGTTTGGTAATGGAATTGAATTGGGTTACGAGGATTATGAGGATAAGCCCCAATGAGATCATTAATGCTGTACCCAGGAAAAGCATAGTTTCCTGTTGCTCTTCCTGTTCACCAGCCATATTAACCTCAACACCTCCAGGAGCTTTAAACTGATCAATTTCACGCTGTATATTTGCCACCACCTCATTCGGATTGTATTCACTAAGTACATTAGATGAGAGAATAATGATCCTCTTTTCCTGCTTGCGCTTAATGCCTCCATAAGTATTTACATAATCTATAGAAGCAAAGGAAGAAAGCGGCACCTGGCGGATAATTCCACCCATTCCCATATCCCTGTAAGTAACCTTCATATTGCGTAAAGCATCAAGATTGTTTCTCTGACTTTCGTTTGCCCTAAGATTGATCTCATAATCTTCATTAGCATCACGGAACTTCGAAACTTCTTTCCCAAAAATAGCGGTACGCAGGTCCATTCCAATTTGCCCGCTTGAAATTCCCTCACGGTTGGCACGTTCACGATCAATATCAAAAATGATCTCCGGCTTATTGTTCTGAAAATCA
>JBAZCD010000173.1:0-6489 GCA_041671205.1 Pedobacter sp. | reverse complement strand
TAGTTTTGTGGCACCGGGAGATGTATTTCCGAATGGGAGTACAATCCGATAATGAAAAGGTCTCATAGTTCAACGGATAGAATAGAAGTTTCCTAAACTTTAGATGTGGGTTCGATTCCCGCTGAGACCACAAATATTTACCCTGAGGATATAAAATCTCCTTTTTTTCTTTATCAAACATGAAAAAATTACTTACCATCTGCCTCCTTCTGGTTTCCCAGTTAAGCTTTGCACAAAAAACCGACAATCGTTATTTTGAATTAAGAGTTTACTATTGCAATCCAGGCAAACTGGATGCATTAGTTACCCGATTCAGAGATCATGCAGTGCCTTTGTTTAAGAAACATGGAATTGATGCTCTGGGCTACTGGATTCCAACAAAAAATCCGGAGAATGCATTCTATTACTTAATGGCTTATCCAAGTAAAGCAGCCAGGGATGCATCATGGAAGGAATTTGGAAAAGATCCGCAATGGCAGGAAGCTGCAAAGAAATCTGAAGAAAATGGAAAAATAATTGCGAGAGTCAATATTTATTTTCTGAAGGCGACTAACTTTTCACCTAAAATTAAACCCTCAAAAGGGTCTGAAATACGCACTTTTGAAATGCGTATCTATACAGCAATGCCAGAGAAGCTTCAGAACCTTGAAACCCGTTTCAGAGATCATACCATGAAGATCTTCAAAAACAATGGCATGCAGAACATCGCATACTTTACAACAATGGAAAGTGATGTCTCAGCTCAACCAAAACTTCTTTATTTTCTTGCATACAAAGATGAGGCTGCCGGAAGATTGTCATGGGAGAATTTCCGTAAAGATCCTGATTGGATAAAGGCCAGTACTGCCTCTGAAGTTAATGGTAAACTGGTAGAGAAAGTGGAATCTGTTTATATGCAGCCTACTGATTTTTCTAAGTTTAAATAATGATTCACTGAATTTTGAAATTCAGATAAATGAATAAGGGCTCTATGAATATGGAGCCCTTATTTTGCGCATGTTGTAGTCAATATTCTTGTCAGGGGATCAAAGCGCTTTTAATGCAATACTGCTGTTCGGCTCAAAATCGAGCAGGATAAAACCCTGCTCAGATTCTCTGATTTTTACTTTTCCATTACTTTTCTGTTCAAATTTCCCAAAGGGAGATTTTACTTTAAGGTTTCCGCCTTTCTCAGAATGGATTTTTAAGGTTTCCATTTTTCCATTCTTCTTTTCTGCGCTAACCAGAAACGCACCTTCTGCCCTAAGTGTTTTAAATGAGACTGTTTTCCAATCGGCAGGGATTGCCGGAAACACTTCCAGAAAGCTGGCATGAGATTGGATCAGCATTTCCTGTATTCCGGCAGCAAAAGCGAAGTTTCCCTCCAGAGTAAATGGACGGTAAACAAAATCGGAATAACCGGATTTTGTCTGATCACCGTTTAAATGGAAACTGTTGTTTGAACAAAATGCAGTGGAGAAAATTGTCAGAGCTTTAGCCGCTCCCTCTCCGTCTTTTGCCCGCGCTTTAAGGTTGCCCAGCCATGCATAAGAATAGCCGCACCATAATTTTGGACCAATATTGTCCAATAATTTAATACTCGACCGGATTATATTTTTAGCCTGATCAGAATCCTCCCATTTGATCAGTCCAAGGGGGTGGATAGCCATAGTATTTGAAAAATGGCGGTGAGATTCGCTGTAAGGAAAATCGGGAGATACCATTAATTCATTGTTTGCCGAGATGGCAAGATCCGGTAACTGCCCGTAAATTTTATCCCAATGTTCTGCTTCTTCTTTCAGGTTTAGCTCCCTGGCCAGTTCAGCAGCAGTTTTAAAATTAAACTTCATGAGAGACAGATCGTAATTGGTGGTTTTAGTAAACCATGCACTGCTTCGGTTATCATTGATTTCCGGGCTGGAGCTGATCACGAGTTTCCGCCTTTCATTTTCCGGATCGGGCACTGAAATTTGCTCCAAAAACAGGGCTGTTGATTTTATCCAGGGGTAGGCCTTGTTTCTTAAGAACTCCCTGTCCATACTGTATCGCCATTGCAGATAATAGTGTTGTGATATCCAGGCAGAGACAGTTGGAGACAATGAATACTGGATCCAGCCTCCCATTTCTGTTCCATCCAAGGTGGTTACTCCGGGCACTGCAATTCCTTCTTTCCCAAAGAACTGTTTGGTATATCGCTTATAGTTCGCTTTGTTGCCTTCAAAGTGATCCAGATAGGCCATAGCTTCTTCAAGGTGGTTTCCACTATAGGATGGCCAATAACTGAGCTGAGTATTCAGGTCATGGTGAAAGTCTCCTTTCCAGGGAGGTATCCGTCCATTATCGGCAGACCAGATTGCCTGTAAAGAGATCGGAGGAGCATTTTGGCGGGCCGCAGATCCAAATTTATATTGCTCCATTTCCCATTGATGTTGGAGAGTAGGGTCAGGAACCTGAATATCTGATTTAGCCCAAAAGTTTGACCACCAGATCAGATGACTTTTCCTGTTCTGATCAAAACCTGTATTGAGCTTATTCTGCAAAGCCTTTAAATCCAGATTGCTTTTGAAAACATCAGGATTACTTCGAATGGTCCAGATTCCTTCCACGGTTTTTGAATTCACCTTTTTCCAGATAACAATCACATCATAAGAAAAATTTCCCCAGCCTTTTTGATGATAAGTGATGCTGCTGGTTTTTCTCTCTATGCTTCCTTGCTGATATTCCAGGCGCCCAAGATCATCTCCCCCAACCGGATCGCCGCTTATTTTTACCGCATTCTGATAAGAAGGCGGAATTAGTTCGATATTGAAATTTTCAGAAAGATTTTCAAACTTAAACCAGCCGACAGGGTCCAGAGCATGTACATATGAAGTTAAGCGGGTGCCATTCTTCCAGCTAATCTCTGAGCTGGCTTCATCGAGATTTAATTTAGCATCGGCAAGGCTGAGATCTTTTGTGAAGTTAAACTCAATAGCTGCTCCGGGAATCTTTGTTGGTGCCGGTTCTCTATCGTATGGATGATCAAAATATTCCTGAACCGGTTTATAGTTATCATTCAATCTTTGTTCTACGATCCATTGGTAGCTGAACTCCTTGCGATGCAATCCTTTCATGGGCCGGCTATCCCAAAGGTCGGCACGATCTAATGCAAAACGTAACGTTTTATTTTTCTCCCACACCAGTGAACCGATCATGCCATTTCCCAGGGGTATTGCTTCATCCCATTGCTTAGGTAAGGGTTTGAATGGATGAAGTCTGGGCTGAGCCAATACAGAACCGTGCAGATAAAGGGATAGAAAAAGGAACAAAATTCTTATGCTTCTGATGGGATTATTCATAGGAACTATCTGAATAAGATATTAATATAGCGATTATAGGCTTATTGTTTCACCGAAGCCGGCCTTCTGTTTTTACCCGGATTTCTGGTCAGATCATCTCCCAGGTCTTCTCTTGCAGCAGCCGCAATTTTTAGCAGTTCAGCCTCGATATCCGGACGTTCTTCCCGAACATTGTACCTTTCTCCCGGGTCCCTGCGCAGATCAAATAATCCACCTTCAAAAAAGAAGTTTTCATTAACCTGACCCGGCTGGCCGTCTTTTCCAGGTACGAAACCTTCGTATGTTCTTGTAGGATGAGGAAATATTAGCTTCCAGTCGCCTTTTCGGATAGCTTCAAGACTGTTTTTTCTATAATAGTATAAAAAGTGATCTCTGGGATTCTGACTGAAATCTCCTTTCATCAGCTCAAAGATATTTACGCCGTCGATTCTTTTGACAGGCAAAGCAGAACCTGTAATTGCAGAAACTGTAGGGAGGATATCAATGGATGAGGCCAGATTATTGCAAATAACTCCTTCGGGTATCACTCCTTTCCAGGTCATCAGGCAAGGAACCCTTTGCCCTCCTTCAAATGATGTGCCCTTACCTTCCCTTAAACCACCGCTGCTACCTGCATTATTCCCGTAATTAAGCCAGGGTCCGTTATCAGAGGTTACGATCAGCAGGGTGTTTTCTTCAAGGTTCAGATCTTTCAGTTTTTTCCTGATCTGTCCGATACTCCAGTCAAGTTCCATGATCACGTCACCGTACAATCCCTGTTTCGATTTCCCTCTGAATTTATCTGATACAAACAGGGGAACATGCGGCATAGGATGAGCCAGATAAAGGAAAAATGGTTTTTTCTTATTTTTCTCTATAAAATTCAGACTTTTTTCGGTGAATTGCGTGGTAAACTGACTTTGATCGGGGTTAGTTTGAATAGTTGTTTCATTTTCAATTAATGGTAATGGCGGGTAGTAATTTTTACCTGTCGGATGATTTGGCCACATATCATTTGAGTATGGGATACCAAAAAACTCATCAAAACCATGCTGGCGTGGTAAAAATTCGGGCAAATGCCCCAGGTGCCACTTACCATAGGCAGCTGTTGCATAACCCCGGGCTTTTAACAATTCCGGAATAGTTTCCTCCTCCGGGTTAATTCCCGTTTTCGACATATGATCCAGCGCTCCCGAGAAGCCAATCCTGTTTGGATACGCACCGGTAAGCAGCCCGGCACGTGATGCGGTACATACCGCCTGTGGTGAATAGAACTGTGTAAAGAAGATCCCTTCTTTTTGCAACCGATTGAAATTGGGGGTCTGATATGCATTTGCTCCCGTTATTCCGATATCACCATAGCCCATATCATCTATGTAAACAAGGATAATATTTGGCTTTTTGGTTTGGGCATTTATCTTTCCGGACGAAAACGAAAATGTACCTATTAATATGAAAAGAATGGTTTTTAGACGCATTTACTCAAGATTATTATTCTGATGAATATTCTTAAGGGAATTTACGAATACTGAGATAAATTTTGAGTTATTCAGAAACAGCATTTTTCTCAATATAATCAGGTAATACTGAAACAGGATTTCCAATATAGTGGTATGCTTCAGCCCACTCAAGACCGTATTTCTTGCCAACCTCCCGGTCAGACGGAGTACCTCTTTGAGTTAAGGAATCTTTATCCAGAACGAAGTGTTTAATATAGTTTGCGTCTGCAGATGCATCATTATCGCCAAGTATCGGTAGTTTTTTACCCTTTTCAGCCAGGCTCTTTTTGATCCTTGAACCTGCATTGCCTCCGGGACCCTGGGTAGTTATTACCGCGTTACTTTCAACTTTGGTATCAATATGCTTTGTGATATCAACAATCCTGTTTACCAATTGCGGACCTCTTGCAAAGTAATAGCGTTCTTTCACAGAATATGGTTTAACTACTTCCAGTTGTTCGGGATAATCAACACTTCCCGACATCCACCTTGCGGCTTCTACACACTGTGCTGTTACATAATGATCCGGGTTTTCTTCGTAGTGTCCCCACGGATCGTAACTGAATATAGTGTCAACTTTCAGAAGTCTGAACAGGAAAATTAATCTTCCTTTAATTTCCTGGGTATTGTATTCATCCATACGATGGTTACGATATCCAAGATTATATACTTTTTTCAATCCCAATACTTTGGCAACCTTATCATTATCTTTCTCATTATTGGAAACCCTGTCACCATCGGTTCCGCCACCTGCTGCATCATCGTTGGTGGTTCTGATCAGGTAACCGGTATAACCTTCACTGATCAGTTTTGCAATGGTACCGCCTGCAAATATTGTAGCATCATCAACATGCGGCTGAATTACTGCCAGAACTTTTCCTTCATGTGGTCTTCCGGATACACTTCTTTCGATAATAATGCCATCAGCTTCGGCCATTTTATTGGCTTCGGCTTCACTTTTAGGGGTATTTTCAGCCGCCTGCGCTTCTGAGCCCAGCAGAGCAGCATAAGTTGCCGGTATGATAGCACCTGCTGCCAATCCCTTTGATATAAATTTTCTTCTTTCCATATAAGACTGTTTTCTATTTCTAATATAGATATTTTTGAATTAGAAAAAGTTTATAAATAAAAAAGCTGCCCGGTTTGGAGCAGCTTTTTTATGAGCTTTATTGAATGATCAGAAGTTTCCCGGACCGTTTCCTTGTCTCATACCCGGGCCCATTCCCGGACCACCCATACGGGGTCTCATACCCGGGCCCATTTGCTGCTGCTCAGGTTGTTTTCCACTGAATTTTTGCAGTCTCATAGTAAAGCTTAGCATGAAATATCTTGATAATCGATTGCTTTGGCTATCAGTAATTACGTTTCCTGTAACCGAACGTGATACACTGGTATTTTCATTCAGCAAATCATATCCCTGAAATCTTAAAGAAGCACGTTTATCTTTAAAGAATTGCTTTTCAAGATAGGTGTTTATAATAAACGGATTTACAGCTAATGAACTGCTATAACCATTATTAAATGATTTACTAAGGTCTGAACCAATAAGCCAGGTTTTCAGAAAGTAAACCCTGGTATTAAAATTCAGTGAGTAGGTTGAAACCTTTGTATTGTTATTGGTAATTGCATCATTTGAATTGCTGTTAAAGCTGTACCTCAATCCGGGATTGAACTCAAGATTCTTGTTCGGGTTG
>JBAZCD010000172.1:0-6516 GCA_041671205.1 Pedobacter sp. | reverse complement strand
TATGCTGATGAAATTACAGTAAGAACCACCTTGCTTGAGGGTAGTATTAAGATATTAAGAGAAAACAGTAAGACTTCACAAACTTTACAGCCCGGAGAGCAAGCTTCAGTTAATCCGGATATTTCTGTAGTGCGGGCGAATAGTGTAACTACGGAAGAGTTTATTGCCTGGAAGAACGGATATTTTCTGTTCAATAATGAAAATATTGAAAGCATTATGCGGAAAATCTCGCGCTGGTACAATGTGGACATAGAATATAAGGGTGAAAAGCCGGTGGGTGAATTTGGCGGTGCGGTTTCTAAATCCAAGAATATTTCGGAAGTGCTCAGAATATTGCAACGAACAAAAGCAGTTAACTTTAAAGTACAAGGAAGGAGGGTTACCGTTATGAATTGAAATTAAAAACTAAACGGCAACCAAAAAGAAACCGGAGGTGCTGGTAACACTCTCCGGCTATGGGTCGTCGATTGACAAATAATGCGATAACATTTATTAACAACTAAAACCCATTCAAATGTATAAATATTTATGCTCAATATCCTCATTATGGGCTGAAGCCCGTATGATTTTGAAATATCTGTTGGTTATGAAACTCACTTTTATTTTATCGGTCACTATGTTTCTTCAGATCTCACTGGCAGCGGATAGTTACAGCCAGAAGATCAGTCTATCCGCTAAAAACTCCTCATTAATAAACGTTTTTAAGGAGATACGGAAGCAGAGTGGATTTGATTTCTTCTATACTACATCAGTAATTAGAGCTGCCAAACCTGTCAGCATTAATGTGAAAAATGTTAGGATTGAAGAAGTGCTTGAAATTTGTTTTAAAGGACAGCCTTTTACATATTCAATTGAAAATCAGACAATTGTTGTAAATCCTATAGAAAATAGTAGTATCGAAGTACCGGAACAAAATGTTCAGGTGATAATAAATGGGAAAGTGGTCGACTCAAAGGGACAATCACTTGTCGGGGTAAGTGTGCGTGTTAAAGGTACTACAACAGGTACATCAACTGATATCGATGGTAATTATACCATCAATGTCCCGGATAATAATTCTGTATTAATGTTTACTTATATCGGATATATAAGCAAGGAAGTTGCAGTAAATGATAGAACATCTATAAACGTGACTTTATTGGAGGATCAGCAACTATTAGGAGAGGTAGTCGTAACTGCGCTTGGTATTGAAAGAGAAGCTAAATCCTTAACTTATTCAGTACAGACTCTTCAAACAGAAAAGATCAACGAAGCTAAAACTACCAATATGGTAACTGCATTACAGGGTAAAGTTGCCGGGATGCGAATAACAATGAGCCCTAATGGACCAGGAAGTTCTGCAAGTGTAATACTAAGAGGTCAACGTTCTTTATCGGGGAATAACCAGCCATTATACATCATTGATGGAGTTCCTTTAGATAATAGTAGCAGATCGAATGCAATTGCAGGTACCACAGGAGTATATGGGGGTAGAGATGGGGGAGATGGAATAGGGATGTTAAACAGTGATGATGTCGAGTCCATTACCGTTTTGAAAGGTGCCTCAGCCGCTGCATTATATGGGAGCCAGGGCCAAAATGGAGCAATAATCATTACTACAAAAAGGGGTTCAGAGGGCAAAGTTACTGTGAATTATACAGGCAATGCTTCATATGATACGCCTAATATTCTGCCTGAGATACAGTACGAATATGGACAAGGTGCTGGTGGCGTTTATAATGCCAATTCAGAAAATAGTTGGGGCCCAAAAGCATCAGGTCAAATGGTAACATTATGGAATGGTAATAGTGTGCCGTTTGTTGGACAAGAGGGCCGACTTAGGGATTTTCTTAGAGCTGCAAAGACTCTGAATAATACAGTTAGTATTACCGGTGGTGGAAGTTTGATGCAAACCTATTTTTCTTATGGTAATACTTCGGCAGAAGGTATTCTTCCCAATCAGAGTCTTAACCGGCATAATTTTGACTTAAAACTTGATAACAAGATATCCTCAAAACTTTCTTTTGCAACTAAAATAACCTATATAAGAGAGGATATGGATAATAAGGCTTCTTTAGACTCTCACATAGATGTTTATAGCCGTATCCTTAAAGCCCCGGTCACTATTCCGCTGAGTGAGATGAGGAATTATGAATATTTTGATGCCCTGGGCAATAGAAAGCAAAGCTTCTGGAGACCAGGGTCAGTTTTTAATTCTAATCCTTACTGGGCATTGAACAGGCACCTTTACTTTGAACAAAAGGATCGTATTCTGGGTCTTTTATCTGCTAAGTATAAGCTGAATGATTGGCTTGACATACAGGTTAGAGGAAGTATGGATAAGACCATAAATAAAACTGATGACAGGATGTATGAAGATTCTTATCACTGGGCGGGGATTGGTGCTATATATGGACTTAGAGATTTAAGGAGCACTGGTATTAATTTGGATGCCTTATTATCGTTCAGACGAAATATCTCTAAAAAATTTGAGATAAGTGGAAATCTTGGAGCCTCAATTCAGGAAAGCAAGTATGAATCTCAGGAGTTCAATGCGCGTGGTTTGATAAAGAAAGATTTCTTTTTCATGCAAAATGCCGTAAATGCTAATGGTACTAACGAGTTTGGAAGGTCGCCACAAGTTCAATCAGTTTACGGAATTTCTACATTAACTTATAATAACTATTTATATCTCGATGTTACTGTAAGAAATGACTGGTCATCGGCACTTACCGCAGGCAACCAATCGTATTTTTATCCATCTTTCGGTTTATCTGCAATTGTTACCGACATGATGAAATTCCCTTCATGGGTATCTTATGGTAAGGCGAGGTTAACAATGGCTAATTCGGGTTACGGAGGAAGGCAATATTTGGACCGAAATTATTTTACAGTATCTGCTGGTGGTATTATTAGTCCTTCACAATTACGTGCTACCCCTGATTATAAACCAGAATTAACTACATCCTATGAGGCGGGATTAGACTGGAGATTTTTTAACGGAAGATTGGGTATGGATTTAACCTATTATATATCTGATACTAAAAACCAGTTAATTGCATTGCCAACTCCATCTGTTGCTTCATTATTTAGTCAGGAGTACATAAATGCTGGTCTCATTAGGAATAACGGAATAGAAATGGTGTTAAATGGAAGGCCGGTAGAAACTAAGAACTTCTCATGGGATGCCTCAATAAATTTTGCTGATAACAATAATAAAGTAGTTCGTCTGAATGAAGGGTCAACCAATAGGTTACTTGGAGGTAGTATTGGAGATTTATGGTTAAGGGGCTGGCGATACGATTCACAAGGAAGAAGGCTCGTTGATGTTAATGGCAGGCCACTTTTTGCTACCGGAGAATCATTTGTGGGCAATAGCAATCCTGATTATATGATGGGACTATCTAATACATTTGCTTATAAAAATCTTTCATTAGGCTTCTTGATTGATTATAGTCATGGCGGTGTGGTTAATGCACTAATACAATCTGTTTTGGACGTTGGAGGCCACTCCAAGCAAACACTTGAAGGAAGAGAAACCGGTCTGGTGTTAGATGCTTATACAGCTGATGGGCAAAAGAATACAAAGACAATTACCGCTGAAAGTTATTGGTCAAATGTAAATGGTGTTGGATATGTTTATTCTGCAACAAATATGCGACTTAGAGAAGTAATTCTGGGCTACACTATTCCGGATCAGCTAATAAATAAGACAGGTAAATTTATTAGCTCTGCAAAACTCTCTTTTGTGGGACGAAATCTTTTATTCTTTAAAAATGATGCGCCCATTGATCCTGAAAGTAGTCAGAACTACGCTCAGCCAACTACCCGTAACATCGGTCTTAATCTGAAGTTATCATTCTAATCGCTTTAAAATCATTAAATGTCTGATTTTCAAGTGAATGTATTTATATACTAATACTAAAAAGATGAAAAATATTAAATTAAATACCATAATGAACAACCTAGCATTAAGTATGACAAAGATGTTCATTGTAAAATTGCTAGCATGTTTAATGCTCTTAGCCGGATGTACCAAAAAATTTGAAGAAATTAATACAGATCCGACCCGATTGGCGGAATTGGAGCCCCTTGATGTTCGTAGCATGTTTCCAGGGACAATTGTTGGTTGTTTAATTGGGACAAATTACTGGGCATCATCATTGACTGCCGGATTATTTGCTCAACAATTTGCTTCTACACAAAATAACCACTCGTTCCAGCGTTATTTGGTACCCAACAGTATGGGTAATACACTATACAGGGCCTGGTATTTAAATGCGATGGCTCCACTGGAAAATATTATTGCATCAACAGAAGGAAAAGACCAAACTCTGAATGCTGTCGCAAGAATTTGGAAAGTTTTTGTGATGCACCGCGTTACAGATACCTGGGGTCCAGTACCTTATTCAAAAATAGGAGAGTCAGGTAGAATTGTCGAATTTGATTCACAAAAGGATATTTACTATGCTTTTTTTCAGGAATTAGATAAAGCTAATACAGCCCTAAAAAGCAATATTAGTAAACCATCTTTTGGAGATAAAGATTTAATCTTTAAAGGAGATAATGCGAAGTGGATTAAATTTGGAAATTCACTCCGTTTGCGACTTGCATTGAGAATATCAAAAGTTGAACCGGTCAAGGCTAAAGAAGAAGCTGAAAAAGCTGTTGCTGGAGGAGTAATGACTGAATTAAATGATAATGCTTTTATGGCGGTTTCATTCAATATTCCTAATGGGATGAATTATCAGACTGGTTGGAATGAGCAAAGAATGAGTTCGAATTTTGAAAGTTTATTTATAGGATGGAATGATCCAAGGATGTCAAAATATTTTGAACCGGCTGTTTCCGATGGTAAGTTTCGAAGTGTGAGATGTGGAATGACGCCTGCACAACAAAACATTGCTCAAAACAGATACGATAATACTTCAAATGTGAGCCTTAAGCTTCAGCCTGATAATATGACCACAAACCCTCAGACCATAATGTATACAGCAGAAGTATATTTACTCAGGGCAGAGGGGGCGGTAAATGGCTGGAATATGGGCGGTACTGCCAAGGACCTGTATGAAAAAGGTATAGAAATGTCAATGCGCACCTGGGGTATCATTGATGCAACTGTTATCAGCAATTATCTAAATGGAACTACTTTGCCCGTTGCAATCAACGATTATTTCAACACACCTGCATTAACTAATATTCCTGTGAAGTTTTCTACTGACCCTGAAAAGCAAAGAGAACAAATAGGCACTCAAAAATGGATTGCATTATTCCCAGAACCTCATGAAGCATGGGCAGAGATGAGACGATCAGGTTACCCCAAAATGTATCCACTGATTAATTCAGACAATGCAGATGTACCCAAAGAAAAAATGATTCGTCGTCTTTTATTCCTTACGGCAGAGTATACAGATAATCCGGTAGCCGTAAAAAGCGCAATAGCATTATTAGGAGCTGGTGGAGATAAAGAAAGTACTCCGCTTTGGTGGGATAAAAATCCATTATAGAATATAGAATTAAAGGTTGTAACGATTTTCTATGAATAGAAAAAGGTTTCTAGCAGCGGCCTCGGTAATGACAATTACTTCTATTAGAGGTGTGTCTTTACTGCAGGCAGCTGTTACTGAAAGAGCAAGACCGCTTCTAATGATTGATACCCATCAGCATCTGGTTGATTTTGAACGGTTCGGAAAAGGTTGGTCGCGTCCGCCCACAATCGGAAATTTTGGTATCAAGGAATATCTTGATGCCATGAGTGGGTTGAATTTAAAGAAGGCGGTATATGTGGAAGTAGCTGTTCCAAAAGACAGGAGGCATGAGGAAGCACTTTATGCTATTGAATTATGTAAGGCTAATTCAAATCCAACGGTTGGAGCTGTTATCAGGGCTGATCTGTATGCAGACGACTTTATTGAGTATATGTCCCAGTTTAAGGAATATCCTTGTATTAAGGGGATTAGAGCAGGCTTTAATGCTGCTGAGGATATATTAAGTGAGAAGATCATTAAACATGTGCGTGGTCTTGGTTCATTAAATATGGGCCTTGACCTTGCACTAAGACCAGAATGGCTCGAAAAGCTTCCTAGGCTTGTTGAATTATGTCCTGAAACAAGGTTTCTGATTAACCATTGCGGAGGGGTTGACCCGAGGGCTTTTATTGAGCCGATTGGAAAATTCGGAATGCCGGATCACGATCCTGATCAGTGGATAGCCGGTATGAAAGCTATGGCCACCCATAAAAATGTTGCATGTAAAATCTCTGGTGTTGGGACCCGTTCATCTGGCTATCCGTTGACTGCTGAGAATCTTGGTCCTGCGATTAACCAATGTCTGGATATTTTTGGACCTGATAGAGTCATGTTTGCAGCAGACTGGCCATGGGTATTGAAAACTATGGAAATCCGTACCTGGGTAGATATTTTGAAAACTGTAGTTGCCAACAGGTCTTATAAACATCAAAAGAAATTATTTTATGATAATGCCTTGAAATTTTATAATATTTAAATATGTTATTTCTCTTTCGTTCAATTTGTTTTC
>JBAZCD010000171.1:0-6531 GCA_041671205.1 Pedobacter sp. | reverse complement strand
CCGCTTCCGGGCTTGGAAAAGATAAAGGCCTGCCGATCGTATTGGAAGCAGGTAAAAAGCCACTGGACGAATGGATGCTGAATGCGTATGAAACCGCCATTGCACATCTTAACGGTTATGAACGTATAGAAAAAAAGGCAGAACCGGTTTTAACCGATCTTAAAGGAGCTGAACGCGACCTTTTCGTTAAAGGAAAAGCGATCTATGCACGGGATGGCTTTTGCAATACCTGTCATCAGAGTGATGGAAGAGGACTACAAAGCTCAGGCTTCCCTCCTCTTGCAGGTACAAGCTGGGCCACCGGCAGCGAAGAGCGGCTTATTAAACTCGTACTGAAGGGGCTTCATGGCCCAATCGAAGTACTTGGCCAAAAATATCCCGGACAGGTACCAATGACTCCTTTTGCAGGAATGCTCAATGACGATGAGGTAGCAGCAGTACTTACCTATGTCCGAAATTCGTTTGGTAATAAAGCTTCTGTAATCTCTTCAGAAAAAGTAAAAGTCACGAGATCTGCAATTAAAGACAAAACCGGATTTTATTCACCTGATGAACTGCTTAAACAACACCCTTTAGAGCAATAAGTTTATGCAGGTTTTAAACAGATCTGATCTATAATAAAAAAATGATGAACAGAAATTCAAACAGACTGCTATTGATCATACTGATCATATTCATAAACACAGCCTTGTCTATGGCTCAAAACAAGCCTCAATGGGTTGTATATCAAGGAAATGAAGGCCCTGGAAAAGGAAAACATATTGTTTTTATAAGTGGTGATGAAGAGTACCGTTCAGAAGAGGGTCTGCCGATGCTGGCCAAAATTTTAGCCGAGCGTCATGGCTTTAAATGCACTGTACTTTTTGCCGTTGATCCTAAAACAAATAATATTGATCCCGACTATCAGACAAATATTCCGGGAATAGAACAACTGCAAACAGCAGATTTAATGGTCTTATTACTGCGTTTCAGGGAACTGCCGGATGGACAAATGAAATATTTTGACGAATATACCAGAGCTGGTAAACCCGTAGTGGCATTGCGCACATCAACCCATAGCTTCAATTATACCAGAAATATACAAAGTCCATACGCAAAATATGGGTATACCAGCAAGATAAAAGGCTGGGAAGGCGGTTATGGAAAGAAGGTTCTTGGAGAAACATGGATCAACCATCATGGTGTACATGCTAAAGAGGGTACGCGGGCATTGATCAATGGCCTGATGAAGGACCATCCAATTCTGCGCGGAATAAAAGATATCTGGACTCCAACAGATGTATATGGCATTCGGGGACTGACGAATGATGCGGAGGTTCTGATATTCGGTCAAACTTCAATGGGCATGACTCCGTCTTCACCTTTGAGTTATGCAAAGTCAGTCATGCCGGTTGCCTGGATAAAGATTCACACTTCCGAAAGTGGTAAAAAGGCAAAGATCTTTACTACCACAATGGGTGCTTCTATTGATCTGGTCAGTGAAGATCTTCGCAGATTAATTGTGAATGCCTGTTATTGGGCTGCAGGTATGGATCAGCAGATTCCGGAACAAAATAATGTCCAATTCGTTGGCGAGTACAATCCAACCATGTTTGGGTTTGGAAAATATCAGAGAGGTTTAAATCCATCCACCTTTGAATGGAAAAAATAATAGTTAACCGGCAATTAATAAAGCTTTGTAAAATCGAACTGATGGGAATATTCTCTGCCTGAAGAAATGCTTTTAACGTTTGAATCTGGTAAATGTGATATCAGGATCAGGATTCCACCACTACACCCATTGAACAGAATTTTTCAATACGTTCATTAATTACTTCATCAATATTCCGCTTAAGCAATAAATCAAGATCTTCGATGATCCTATCCTGAATGGTCTTTGCCATTTCTTCCGGATTATGATGAGCCCCGCCCAGCGGTTCTTTTATAACTCCATCAATCAATTTATTCTGAAGCATATCACCGGCTGTAAGTTTAAGACAGTCTGCTGCTTTTTCCTTGAAATCCCAGCTTCTCCATAGTATGGATGAACATGATTCGGGAGAGATTACTGAATACCAGGTATGTTCGAGCATATAAACCCGATCACCGATACCAAGGCCCAATGCACCGCCAGAGGCACCTTCTCCCACCACAAAACAAAGGATCGGCACCCTTAAAACAGACATTTCAAGAAGATTTCGTGCAATGGCCTCACCCTGTCCTCTTTCTTCTGCTTCCAGACCCGGATAAGCCCCCGGGGTATCAATAAAAGTGATTACCGGTTTGTTGAATTTTTCAGCCAGCCTCATTAATCTCAGGGCCTTACGATAACCTTCAGGATTAGCCATACCGAAATTGCG
Organism: Pedobacter sp.; assembly: GCA_041671205.1. Classification (GTDB taxonomy): domain Bacteria; phylum Bacteroidota; class Bacteroidia; order Sphingobacteriales; family Sphingobacteriaceae; genus Daejeonella. The sequence continues at coordinate 4,192 of JBAZCD010000171.1, read as the reverse complement.
GTATTGACGCATCTTGGTGTTCACACCTTTCTGATGCCCAATGATCATTACCGTTTGACCACCAATACTGGCAAAACCTCCAACAATGGCCTTGTCATCCTTAACCGTCCGGTCTCCATGCATCTCAATAAAGTCATCACAAATCATCTCAACATAAGATAAAGTGTATGGCCTTTCAGGATGGCGCGAAATCTGAACATTTTGCCAGCCACTCAGGTTTGAATAGATCTGGCGCCTGGCTGCATCGACCTTAAGCTCTAATTCTGCCAGTGTAACAGACATGTCCACCTTAGTTTTCTCAGCTACCTGCTTAACCTTTTCGATCTGCATTTGCAGATCAACAATAGGCTTTTCGAAATCGAATGTTATACTACTCATAGGCTATCTTAAAGACCGGGCTAAATTATGAAATTAATACCATGGTCAATAAATCTAATTATGAAAATCTGTAAAACTGAAAATAAATCATTGTCCTGCATCTGAAAAAAGACTCCTGAAATTTTAATTATTGAATTTACAGGAATTTTAATTCAATAATACCGCAATTCAGGGATTAAAGTTCTTTAGCTTCTCTTTGGCCTGATCCCAGGTATTTGCAGCTTTCTTTTCAGTCGCTGCATTATCGATCATCTTCTGCAAACCAGAAAGTGCTTCAAAAACAGATGCATCAGCTATACCTTCCTTTTTAAACAGGACAAGATCCAGAAGAATTGCTTTATTGTTTCCATTCTCATCCGTGATAAAATTAATGCCGTTCATCATAGTTTCTGAGTTAATATTATTTTACCTACCCTTTTGATCAATTAGCCATCAAAGGTAAACTATAGCTTTTAAAGCCTGATTAAAACTCAAAACAAAATGCAGAAAAATCTAACTGATCAGAATTTTGGAACAAGAAGATCAAGTACTGACACTAAATTGATTATGTTTTGCCTTTCGGAAATACCGTAACAAGCCTCAATATAATATTCAGGGTTATAATAAGACAATACTTTCATACGGCCTTTTGAAAGAATGGTAAATTCATAGGTATATGAATCATAGATATCATATTTCTTCGCACAAAAATTCGGAATGTCCTTTTCGTCCCGGATGCTGAACAGCTGATTTTGTTGAACCGTTTTCCAGATCATATCGACTGAGGTGCTGGATAAATTCAGACAGCTAAGCCCGGCATTTGCATCCGAATAACGATAAGCACTGAGCTGTTTACTTCTGCCGGTTAAAATAAAATAATCAGATCCCGAAGCGGCTTCCTTTGAAAAAAAAGTACGGAAAGCCACAACAAAATCATTCTCTGCATGAAGTGAATGCATGAAAGACGGCACTGATGAAGGCATATAATCTCTGCCATTCTCAATCCGGATCTCATCCTGGGAATAGGAATGAAGTGCAAACATTAGCACCAGAACAGTTAAAAATATTTTCAATCGATCAGGAATTTACAGGGTATAAAATTAATAAAATGCTTTCTTAATGCCTTCCTAACCACAAAATTGCATTAATGATCATTTTATTCTGAATTGAATTATTGAAGGTATGTGATAACGCACGGTTAGTCTGATCAATTTTATGTTCATAATCAATATCATTATGTCCCATGTTAACATACAGCATTCTGTACTTAGTATTTGTCCATACGACAGGATAATACCCCTCATGCCAGATCTCATAAGGTTTCGGACCGGTGCCGAGAGGAAAACTTTTCGGATCAATGGATAAAAGAATGTTGATATCGGGATTAGCTTTCAGATCATTCTTCCACCGGTACCATTCATTGGGGGCTGAAATAAATGTTCGGGGCAGTTTTTTAGCTATTGCGTGTTTACGATCCTCAACCCGCAAAATCGCAGATGTTGGTCTCCATGTATTACTCAGGTACTGACCTGAACCCAGAAACTCCTCATGATACCAGTCCCAGTTTTGAGGATATGCTGAAGGATTTAAGGCAAAAGCCGAAAAATGAAAGCCCATCCAGGCACCACCGGATTCCATAAATTTTATGAAAGCCTGCCTTTGCTCCGGATTTTCTGGCCTGGTGTCCAGAAAAAGTACTACCTGGTAAGCTGAAAGAAATTCGGAATTCATGTTGTTCCAGTCGTTTGTTGCAGTAAATCCGAAATTATTTTCTTCTGCAATTTTAGGGAACCATTTCAGGGCTTCAGAAACATAACTGATATGAGCCTGATCGTTTTTACCGGTATAAAATGCAATTACCTGAAATTTAGGCTCAATAAGCCGGGGAAAACAGTTACAGGAATATAGCAAACTCAGACATGTTGCTAATAATAGTTTGATTTTGAAGAAAAATGTCAGCATCCCATCCAGTAATAATCGGAGGATAAGTTAGAGAAAATTTAGAATAATTTAGAATGAAGAATAGGCCTCAGCGTGGATCTATTTGATAGACAACTAATGGGACAGCACTCTTTGTCTGTTTACTGAGACCTGCGATTTGCTGGTTTTTTTTAGAATTACCTGCATAAACAAGTTCAGGGATTTCCCTTTCGATTCCTGTATTGATCTCCCGTAATAAAACTTCAGTATTTCCGGTTTGAGAATCAAATTTGCGAATCTGGTATGCAGCAGGATTTAGTATAGAAATATTCTTTTTATCAGATCTTATTTCAGAAACAGCACCTTTTGCCTGAGCAGGAAGCTCAACGATCCGTACAGATTGAATATCAGAAAATGTAATGTACAATGAAGCAGAAGCCGCCTGAGCCTTGATTTCAGCAGCAATTAGTATGAATAGAATAAAACTTAGCAAGACTTTCATATATTCTCCTACGATAAATATATGAAAAGGTTATCAATACAAAAGAAATATTGTTACCTGCCAGGCAATTTATTCGGTGATACGAATTTTTTCGTCTCGATCTTTCTTGGCTTGATAATCAACTTGATTGTCAGTGTCTTCGGACTTTCAGAATCCAGAATAACCGGAGGAATATTCTTCTCTACTTCAACTTCCGGCGGAAGATTTGCACTGTCAACAGTCATGGTATATTTACCTATCGGAAGATAAAATATAAGCTGACCTTCCATATTGGTCTTGGTGATATACCGGACATTGTTTTCATCGGTTGCAATCACCGTGATGCCCTGTAAATTTCTGTTGATCTCGTAGCTAAACTCGTTGAAACTGTAAACTAAACTTCCCTTCAGTGTTCCTGTTCTTTTAAGTGGGATTTCGAGCCTGTGCTTCTTCTTTTCCAGTTTGATATATTGATCGGGTGCATACCAGCCCTTAGTATTTGACGTACTGATGCGATAGCTCTCATGAGGCAGTTTCTTGTAGACCACCGAACCGGCAGCATCGGTAATGAAAGCAACATCATTGATATAAAGCAGATGACCATCAGCCCTTGTATCTCCCTGATCAAAAATATTATTCTGATTCATATCCTTGTATACAATCACCTCCAGATCACTGTTGACAGCACCTACTTTAGGTAAGGATAGCTTTTGTGTAATTCCAACCTCAAGAATACTTAACTGATAATTATTGAACCGGTTATGATTCACTGAAGAATAAAGGCTGGTTTTAGGAAGAAAATCATATTCAGCTCTTCCGGTAATAAAGCTGCTGTTACCGTACGAAGAATTATTCATCATGGCCATACCCGCTTCAGTACGGAGCTTATTGCGATAAAAACTTTTACGAATAGTTGGAATGACACTGATAATTCGTGGAGATTCCTGATTTCTGAGAAAATTATTTACTGCTTCACCGATATAAAATGTTCCAAACTGCAGGGTAGAACTCAGATTAAAAATTCCTTTCTTATAATTAAGGTTAGAACGAAAATGGAAACGGGTTCTATCATCAAATGTGGATGAATAAAAACCGCTCTCCGTGTTTAATGATAAATACTGATTATTGGCAATCGAATAATTCAGTGAGGAATTGATGTTCCAATAACTTAATGACTGAACATTATTTGTAGAACCCGTGAAACGGAAAGCATTATTCGATTCTTTAAAATAAACCGGAGACATCGAAACTACCATTTTCTTCAGTATCGTTCCTGACATTCCAATTTCTGCCCTCATCGTACTGTATCTGGGCATAAACAACTGATAACTGGAAAAGATTTTTGGTGAGTAATGATTGTAATCGAATCCGGCCCAAACATTGGATGTTTCCCTTAGCCAGGTAATACGTTCATTAAATGAGAGTGCACCTCTT
>JBAZCD010000170.1:0-6535 GCA_041671205.1 Pedobacter sp. | reverse complement strand
TAATTAAGCGGGTACTTTTTACCTGCACAGTTACGCCGCTGAGTAATTCTCCTTTTTCAGATGTGATTATACCCTTAATACTGCCAAAATCCTGGGCACAAAGTGATTCAGGAATAAAAAACAGGATTAAAATAGAAAATATAGAAAGCGAATAATTCCCTCTCCTATGCGATTTGATAGCGAAGAACTTAGCTGATGATAAATTTTCTTGCTTCACATTAACATGATAGTCATGAACCTATTAATTCCGGATTAAGATTTTTAAGTCCGGAGATCTCTGCAATCGGATCAGCAGCAGAAAATACAGCGTTACCTGCAACAAGGACATTTGCTCCTGTCTGAATTAATTTCAGTGCGTTTTTATCTGATACGCCTCCATCAACTTCGATCAGCAGATTTTCATTTCTGCCTGAAGCCATTGTCCGGAGTGTGCGTATTTTTTTATAGGTATTTTCGATGAATTTCTGCCCGCCGAAACCCGGATTAACTGACATCAGACAAACCAGATCAATATCTTCAATGATATCCTCAAGTAATGCTACAGGGGTATGCGGGTTGACTGCTACCCCAGCCCTGCAGCCCAGATCTTTGATTGCGTGAAGGGTTCTGTGCAAATGGGTACAGGCTTCAATATGGACTGTAATATTTTCTGCTCCTGCCTGTTTAAATTCCTGAAGATAACGATCAGGGTCAACAATCATTAAATGTACATCCAGGGGTTTGCTTGCATGCTTCTGAATAGCTTTCATGACTGGAAACCCAAAGGAAATATTTGGAACAAATACACCATCCATTATATCAATATGAAACCAATCAGCCATACTGCGGTTAATCATTTCAATATCATTCTGCAGGTTAGCAAAATCAGCAGATAAAACGGAAGGGGCTATCAGATGTTTCATATTACAAAATTACAAATTGTATTGCAATATTCAGGTTTTACGAGCAGCTATATCATTGTCAATTAGTGCCTTCTTCCTCAATAATTTTTTGAATCCTTTCAAGTTCAATTAGATCCAATTGGTCCTTAGGCCTGTTAGCTGCTTTCTTTGTTAATATCAATGCATTTAGATGCAGAAATGGTATATCAACTCCATATATCGTTGCAATGGATGCAGATTTTAATAATGAATCAAAATTGGAATTATCAAAGCCTTTCACCGAAGTCATTATATCCAATCTAAGACCATTGTCAAGATGAAAATAAGTCCAGCCGGGAATGAATTGCATGTCAGGTAATGTCTTAAAGTCCCCCATTCCATATTCATGGAATACTTTTCTTAAAATTTCTTTATTTGCTTTAGTATCTTCAATCCAAAGGTCAATATCTTCAGTTGTACGCTGGTAGCCATGCAGATTTGTTGCAACACCACCTATCATAATATATTTAAGTTGAAACTGACCTGCAATTTTCCAAAAACGAAGCAGCTCTTCGTCGAACACATCCATAATAAATTAATGGGAAGGTTTATGCTTTATCTGAGCTTGTCTGAACATGATATTCATCTTCATAAGTTTTGTCATGGTATGAAACCGCTCCGTATATGATCTTTTTAAGGCTGTTTTAAGCAAATCAAATTCAGCTTTTTCATAATCTGATGAAGGTTCCTGAATAATATGTTTTTTTTGCTTTTTCATATTCTGCATGAGCAATTTAAGAAAAAAGGCAGTAAATAACAAAACCTGTCAATGCTGAGGCACGACAGGCTTTGTAAGTATAAAACTTAAAGAATTATTCAGCTGCAGGTTTTGCATCCTCAGGACGCAGAGGCCTTGGCAATAAAGCTTTACGTGAAAGTTTTAATTTACCCTGCTTATCCACTTCAAGAAGTTTAACCTGAACGATATCACCTACATTCAATACGCCATCCATTGTTTCATAACGCTTCCAGTCAATTTCTGAAATATGCAAGAGTCCGTCTTTACCAGGCATAATCTCAACAAATGCGCCAAAAGGCATAATTGTTTTCACTTTACCTTCATAGATCTCGCCTACTTCAGGTTTTGAAGCGATGGCTTTGATACGGCTAACTGCTTTATCGATTGCTTCTTTATTGTCAGCAAAGATCTGAACAATACCTAAGTTATCTTTCTCTTCAATAGCGATGGTTGCACCGGTTTCACGTTGCATTTCCTGGATGATCTTACCACCTGGGCCGATTACCGCGCCAATGAATTCCTTATCAATCTTCAGTGTAACAATACGTGGAGCATGTGGCTTATAATCCTCACGCGGAGCGGCAATGGTCTTCTTCATCTCATTTAAGATATGAAGACGTGCTTCATTAGCCTGTTTTAAAGCAGCAGTCAATACTTCCCACTTTAATCCATTGATTTTTAAGTCCATCTGACAAGCAACAATACCTTTTTCGGTACCGGTTACTTTGAAGTCCATATCTCCCAAATGATCCTCATCACCCAGAATATCTGTCAAAATAGCGTATTTGCCTGTTTTTTCATCAGAGATCAGTCCCATAGCAATTCCAGAAACCGGCGATTTGATCTTGATACCGGCATCCATCAGAGCCAGGGTCCCGGCACAAACAGTAGCCATAGATGATGAACCGTTTGATTCAAGAATATCAGAAACAATACGGATAGTGTAAGGATTATCATCACCTGGTAATACCTTTTTAAGGGAGCGCATCGCCAGATTTCCGTGTCCGATTTCACGGCGGCCTGTACCACGATTAGGACGGGCTTCACCTGTAGAGAAAGCCGGGAAGTTATAGTGTAATAAGAATTTCTGGTATCCGTTGAAGAATGCGCCATCAATTAATTGCTCATCAGATTTAGCACCTAAGGTTACAGTGGTTAATGACTGAGTTTCACCCCGGGTGAAAATTGATGAACCATGAGCAGTTGGTAAATAACCAACTTCTGACCAGATCGGACGTACAGTACGTGAATCACGTCCATCCAAACGAATTCCTTCGTCTAAAATCAGGTTACGGATCGCATCATATTGAACGTCATGATAATATTTTTTAGCCAGTGAACTTGTGATATCCTCAACATCTTCACCTAAGGCCAGTATAAAATCATTAATCACTTCTGAAAATTTGTCGCTGCGCTCATGCTTTGCAGATTTTGATTTTGCAATGGCATAAACTTTATCATAAGTGGCCGCATAAACCTTTTCCTTTAGATCCAGGTCATGAGTTTCGTGGCTATAAATGCGCTTTTCAGTTTTACCTACCATTATGGCAAGTTCTTTTTGTGCCTGAACCTGGATAACGATCGCTTTGTGGGCAAATTCAATGGCTTCTACCATTTCCTCTTCAGAAATTTCATCACCTTCACCTTCAACCATCACAATATCGTTTTCTGTACCCGCAACCAACAGATCGATGGTCGCACGTTCAAGATCACTCAGATAAGGGTTGATGATCAGTTTGCCATCAATTTTAGCGACACGAACTTCAGAGATCGGCCCGTTAAACGGAATATCTGAAACTGCAATGGCTGCCGATGCTGCAAGTCCGGCAAGGCAATCGGGCATAATATTTTTGTCGGCAGAGATCAATGAGATCATTACCTGAACGTCAGCATGATAATCTTCCGGGAACATCGGACGAAGTGCACGATCTACCAGGCGGGAAATCAATACCTCATAATCTGATAATCTGGCTTCACGACGTAAAAATCCTCCTGGGATACGTCCGGTAGCAGCATACTTTTCCTGATAATCAACTGATAATGGTAAAAAATCAGTTCCCGGTTTTGCACCAACAGTAGATACTACAGTAGCAAGAAGCATGGTATCACCCATTCTTACAACAACAGACCCATCAGCTTGTTTAGCCAATTTCCCGGTTTCGATTTCAATCATACGGCCATCGCCCAGATCAAATGTTTTTTTAATTGCGTTATAACTCATTTGTTTTGATTGCGATATACTTTTCCTCTTTAGAGTACATCTTCTTTTATATTGATTTTATTTTTTACAAAGTAAAAAAGCCATCCTTCATACAGAGGATGGCTTCGCAAGATTTTGCTAAGATTATTTTATAATATCTCTTAACTCTAATGCTTTGATAATTGCACGATACCTGTTGATATCCTTTTTGTAAAGATATGCAAGCAAAGCACGGCGCTTACCTACTAATTTCTGAAGAGATAATTGTGTAGAAAAATCCTTCTTGTTTTGTTTCAAATGCCCGGTTAAATGAGCAATACGGGCGGTGAATAATGCGACCTGTCCTTCTGCAGAACCAGTGTCTGTTGCACCTTTTCCGTGTTTGGCAAAAATTTCTGCCTTGTACTCTGTACTTAAATACATTACCTGAATAATATTAAAGCGGTTAATAAATTATTTTAATTGGACGCAAAGATATGGTAATGAAAGTTCAATTGCAAATCTGTTGTCTGTATTTAGTTGTCGGTTGTTAGTTGTTTGTTGTCAGTGAATTATTGGTTCATTGAAAATTAGGTTTCAAGGATTAATCTTTAAGTCACCATCACTAATTCTTATTAAGAGGCAGGGAAAACGTGTCAGAAATCAATTATCAAGTAAGTATTGATCCAATGGACCCTATAAAATAGCTCATGAAACAAAGAATAAGGCCTACTACTAATCAATTTTCCATTTATTAATAAATTACTGACAACAAACAACTAACAACCGACAACTATTCTCATTTCCTTTTCTCATATAATTGCCCGAATTTCGCGAAATGGAATCAAAGCCCAGGTACAGCAGTTTTACATCAGAGTTTAAAGTGAGGCCGGATGATATTGACATGTTCAATCATGTGCATAACAGCACTTATTTTGATTATGTGCTTGCAGCCAGATATGAACAGATGGAAACCTGTTATAAAATGCCAATGGAAGATTTCCTGAAGCGGGGATTTGGGTGGGTTGTCAGATCGGCATTTGTGGATTACAAGCGCCCGCTCGGACTGGGTGATACCTTTACTGTCAAAACTGGCATTGAAACGATCAATTCAAAAGGTTGCCGTATCAAATTTGAAATCAGGATCATAAAAACAGGTAAAATAGCTTGCGACGGCTGGTTTGATTATGTGATGATCAATATAGCTGACGGAAAAAGTGTGAAAGTTTCGAATGAAATGATACTTAAATATTCTATTTAAGTCTTTAATCTTTACTCTCCAGTGCCATTTCTATCAATTCTCCGTAAAACTCCGTAATATTCATCCCGGCGGCCTTAAGCTGTTGCGGAATAAAACTTTGCGCGGTCTGTCCGGGTATTGTATTGATCTCCACAAAATAAAAGTTGGAAGTAATATCCTGCAGAAAGTAGTCAATTCTGACCATGCCCTTACAGTTCAGCTTATGATAAATATCAGAAACAATCTGCTCAACTTTAGTCTTTTCCTCTTCACTCATTCTTCCAGGAGTAATCTCTTCGGTAGCACCGGGGGTATATTTTGCTTCGAAATCGAAAAAGTCATTAGATGGGATCACCTCGGTACTCGGTAAAACCTTAATCCCCTGTTTGCCTTTATAAACTCCTATTGAAAATTCGCGTCCCTGAATGAACTCTTCAACAAGTACCTGGGTATCTTCATTAAAGGCTTTAACAAGCGCATCAGGTAATTCATCAGCGGTTTTAACCTTACTCATTCCAATACTACTTCCACCATTATTCGGTTTGATGAACAAAGGAAGTACCAAAGAATCCAGCAATTTCTGGCTGGCAGCCGATGAATTATCAAATAATTGAACAGATTTTGCGATATGCAGGTCTTTGATTCCATCAACTATAGCTTTTGAATACCCTTTATTCATCGTTAGTGAAGAGGTAAGTGCATCGCAACTGGTATAAGGAATGTCAAGCAGATCGAAATAACCCTGAAGCTTACCGTCTTCACCAGGAGCCCCGTGAAGCATGATAAAGGCAGCGTCAAAATTAATCTTAGTACCACTGAGGGTGATTGAAAAATCATTCTTATCAACCAGATGCTTTACAGAACTGGAATCAGAATAATACCATTCTTCTTTCAGCACAACTATTTTGTAAACGTCATATTTGTTTTTGTCAATTTGGCTTTCAACAAATGCTGCGCTTTTAAGTGATACGACAGATTCACCTGTAAATCCACCTGTAACCAGTGCTATTGTTTTTTTCATTATACTATCATTGTTTTTTTAAGTCCCGTATGTGCGGGCTTGCATGAGCTAAGTTTTTCAATTTCTCTATTTTTTTAGCGGCGTTCAAGAGATCGCTTCGCTAAGTTCATATCGATTTGTGGACGGTAAGCCGGCCTGCGGTAGGCTGGCTCATGCCGGTTTCATTTGTCTATCAGGATCTTGAACTCTCCGGAATTTATATTCTTAAGCATATGCATAATAATTGTTATAAGCAATGAATTGGTAATTAACCTCTTCAGGACAAGATTATGCAGTTTTCATGGCTCCAAAGATAAATTTTTAAACAATTGAATGATAAGCTATGCTAATATTTATCTTCGCTATTGCTGAACTAATAATTATTTTTGGGAATTGTTTAAATTAATCAATCTGAGATGCAGAACCATATTGTCAACATCTTCAGGAACTTAGTGTC
>JBAZCD010000169.1:2047-6538 GCA_041671205.1 Pedobacter sp. | reverse complement strand
TTGCTCAATCAGCAGAGACTGTTGCAGAAGAATCAAACTGCGGCAGTGATGAAGAAGTTGACTTACTGCATGTTGAGTTAAGTCCTGAGGAAATTGAAAAGCAGAAAGCTAAAGAAGCCCGCAGAGCGGAAAATGAACGCAAAAGGGCGGAAAGATTAGCTGCTGCAGCAAAGGATAACGGATAATGTTTTTTGAATTTGAATATTATAAACTAAAAATATAAATTATATGAACTGGTATGACATAGTATTCTACGGATTCGCGGCAATAGTACTTATTTCCGCAGGGGGCGTAGTATTCTCCAGAAAAATGATGTACTCGGCATTTTCCCTGCTTTTCACCTTTTTTGGAGTTGCCGGATTATACGTTCTGCTCAATGCCGATTTTATTGCTGTTACACAGATTATGGTTTATATCGGCGGCATTCTGATACTGATAATTTTCGGTGTGATGCTAACCTCAAAATTTGTTGATTTGGATATAAAATCCGGTACAACAGGTGTTGTTCAATATGTACTTGCCGGACTGGCTACGCTTGTAACAGCAGTTTTCCTTATTAATATGTATATCAATGTTGATTGGTTCCAAAACCCTGTACCGCAGGTTGAATCAACAGTAAAACCGATAGGCATATTGCTGATGACCGAATATTTCTTAGCCTTTCAGGTAGCTGCAATATTATTATTGCTTGCATTTATCGGAGCGGCTAAAATTGCAAGAAGGAAGTAAATATAATGGATGGAAATTGATATGACAATCGGATTACCGCATTACCTGATTATAAGCGCTCTGCTTTTTGCACTCGGCTTATTCGGGATAATCACAAGAAAAAATGCCATTATGGTGCTGATGAGTATGGAATTGATACTAAACTCTGCAAATATCAATTTTATTGCTTTTGCAAAATACGGCGGAATGAATTTTGAAGGACACGTAGCAGCAATGTTCGTGATAATTCTTGCTGCAGCGGAAGTTGCTGTCGCTCTTGCAATCGTGCTTAATATTTATCATAACTTCAGGCACGTGAACATCGACGAAATTAATAGTATGAAAGAATAATAACAATTTTTAATAGAAGCGAATTATGAGCCACGACTTATTACTTAAGATATCATTAGTAATACTAATTTTGCCTCTCGTTAGCTTTCTGATAATAATTTTTAATCAGAAAAGACTGGGTAAAGCATCCGGTATTATTGGTACCTCAATTTTGGGAATTGACCTCTTACTGGCTCTGGTTGTTGCTTACAGTAAGATAGTGACTTACTCCGAAGTAACAATAATCCAGTGGAAATTCCAATGGTTCTCATTAGGTCACAGAACAATTGACCTCGGCGTCGGGGTTGACAACATAGCGGCAATGATGCTGATTGTAGTTACTCTTATCAGTTTCCTTGTACATTTATTCTCTACAGAATATATGTCAGAGGATAAAAGATTCCCAAGATTTTATGCATATCTCGGAATATTTACATTTTCAATGCTTGGTATTGTAATTGCAAATAACCTTCTGAATATGTACATTTTCTGGGAGCTTGTCGGGTTGAGTTCCTACCTTTTGATTGGATTCTGGTATGAGAAAGATTCTGCATCAAATGCCTCGAAAAAAGCATTCATAACCAACCGCATCGGTGACCTTGGATTTTTTATCGGGATAATGATTGCATTTTTTGCATTCAATACATTTATGTTCGATGAAATTTTCGAGCAGGTTCGTAACGGTGCTTTACCTTTCGATAGCGGTACGATGCTGACAGCCATGGGAATATTGCTGTTTGCAGGAGCTATCGGCAAATCAGCCCAATTTCCGCTGCATGTCTGGCTTCCTGATGCTATGGAAGGTCCGACACCGGTTAGTGCGTTGATACATGCTGCAACAATGGTTGCCGCCGGTGTATATCTTACTGCAAGAATATTTCCGATATTTACAGCCGACGCGTTAACTTTTGTAGCGTACACAGGTGCATTCACAGCATTTATGGCTGCTACAATCGGTATTACACAGACAGACTTCAAACGGGTTTTGGCATATTCAACCGTAAGCCAGCTTGGTTTTATGGTAATGTCGCTCGGTGTCGGTGCTTATACTTACGGATTTTTCCATCTTGTGACACATGCCTGGTTTAAAGCCTGTCTATTCCTTGCTTCAGGTTCGGTTATTCATGCCATGCACCACGCAATGCACAAGTTGAACGACCATCATACAGACCCGCAGGACATTCGTAATATGGGAGGTCTCCGTAAAACAATGCCGGTTACCTATTATACATTTTTACTGGCAACTATAGCTATTTCAGGTGTTCCATTTACATCAGGTTTTCTAAGTAAGGACGGTATTCTTGCCGGAACACTTGCTTTCGGAAATCTCAGCGGTCACTGGTTGATACCAATTATGGGGTTTGCAGCAGCCGGGATGACAGCATTTTACATGTTCAGACTGACAATTGTTTCATTCTATGGTGAACATAAAACTGAAATCGCTTCAAAAACACACGAAAATAAAATGCCTATAGTATTACCGCTAATTGTTTTGTCGGTTCTTTCAATTTGGATATTTTACTCTTTTAATCCTATAGATGCCTCTACAGGCTGGGTTGCTAAAGCTTTTAAACCTGCTGCAAGCGTTGTGCCTGCCGAATATCAATACGGCTTTTTGGTACCGCACAAACTGCCCGAAGTTAATGCTCACGAACCTGCCGTGCATAATGCTAATGCACCCCATGTATTATTGAATCAATTTGAAGAAGAAATTCACCATCAGCATTATAATGCAATGTTTTTATCAGTCGGTATTGCCGGATTTGGAATTTTACTTGCATTCCTGTTCTATCATTTCAAGATAATTGACCCTGATAAGGTTGCCAATGCTATTAAACCGCTTTATAAACTATCTTATAATAAGTGGTATTTTGATGAGATTTATCAGGCTACATTTATTGGTGGAACTTTAGCTCTTACAAAGCTGATGTCCTGGATTGATATAAATGTTATAGACGGTATGGTTAACGGTATGGCGACTCTTTGGAGAGGTATAGCAATAATTACCGGAAAATTTGATAATGGTGTAGTTGATGGTCTTGTCAATTTATCAGGCGGAGTAGTAGGATTTTCCGGTTCAATGCTCAGAAAGCTTCAAACCGGCAGAGTACAGACATATTTACTTTTAAGCATCATGGGAATAATAATTCTCTTATGGTGGATGATATAATTATGAAAAATTTAGAAAAAAATAAATCGGAGGATTGATGTCAGGCACTATCAACATTTTAGGGGTTGGAATTCTTACCTGGATAACCTTCTTGCCTATACTTGGAATGATTGCAGTACTTGCAATACCAAGCGGTAAAGATGATGTTAGCCGTGCCCGCTCATTGAATTATTTCAGATACATAACTTTAGGTGTCACTTTCTTACAACTGATACTTTCATTAGTTATATATTCAAGTTTTAATTTAGCCATGCCGGGCATCAATGATGCCGGCTCAATGCAATTTGTAGAGCGTTTTACCTGGATAAAGGTTATGGGCTTGCCCATGCTGGGCGACCTTAAAATCGAATATTTCCTTGGAATAGACGGTATCAGTATGCCTATGTTACTTCTAACAGCATTGGTTTCGACTGTTGCAGTCTTTGCTTCATGGAATATAAAGAAAGCTGCTAAAGGTTATTTCGCTATGTATCTGTTATTAGTGACAGGTATGATGGGCGTTTTTGTTTCTTTGGACTTTTTCCTGTTTTATGTATTTTGGGAAATCATGCTGCTGCCTATGTACTTTTTGATAGGTATCTGGGGCGGACTGCGAAAAGAATACGCTGCAATCAAGTTCTTTCTCTATACTTTGTTCGGCTCGGTATTTATGCTGCTGGTTATGATTGCGTTGTATTTCGCGGTTGGTTCCTTCAATATGTTTGATATGATGGACCCTACAAAATTTGACCAGAATTCAATTCTCAGCGGATTTGGTACAAACTGGCGATACATAGCTTTTGCCGCATTATTTATTGGATTTGCCATCAAAGTACCGATTGTACCGTTTCATACATGGCTGCCTGATGCACACGTCGAAGCACCGACCGCTATATCAGTAATACTTGCAGGTGTACTTTTGAAAATGGGTACTTACGGAATGATTCGTATAGCATGGCCCATGTTCCCCGATGCAGTATTTTACTTCAACTGGTGGATAGGCTTAATTGGAACAGTCAGTATAGTTTACGGAGCGTTATGTGCACTGGCACAATTCAGCGTTGGCAAGAGGGATTTAAAGAAGCTTATAGCTTATTCATCTGTCAGCCACATGGGTTATGTAATGCTTGGATTGGCTGCCCTGAATACTGAGGGAATGGTTGGAGCTATATTCCAAATGTTCAATCACGGTACCATCACAGCTATGCTCTTCATGATTGTGGGTGTAATTTATGATAGAGCCCACACACGAAGTCTCGATGATTTTGGCGGAATAGCAAATAAAATGCCGGTTTATACAGCGG
>JBAZCD010000169.1:0-2037 GCA_041671205.1 Pedobacter sp. | reverse complement strand
GCGGTTATGATGGTTGCATTTTTTGCAGCTATCGGTCTTCCGGGCTTGAGCGGTTTCGTAAGCGAGGCACTTGTATTTTTGGGTGCTTTCAAAATGTATCCGGTTCTTGCAATTATTTCCGGTTCCGGTATCGTATTAGGTGCAGGATATATGCTGTGGGCTTTGCAGAAAGTATTTTTCGGCAAACTGCCTGACAGATGGAAAGGTCCATGGGATCCGACCGGTAAAATTTATAAACACGACGACCTGAATTATATTGAATTAGCCGGACTTGTTCCTCTTGTACTGGTTATCATTTATCTTGGAATTAATCCTAATCCTGTTATAGGAATGATGACTGCTTCGGTTAATCATTTTGTGGAATTAATTAGAATTGGCGGCAACTTTGCCGGTTTGTAATTAAATATTGTTGAAATTTAAAGAAAAGAATAGATATGTACAGTGCAGTAGTCAATGATTTACTTAACAGTCTCGGGTTGTTCAGACCCGAGCTGGCATTGCTCTCAACATTTGTATTGGTAATAATTGCAGACTTAGTGTTTAAGAATAACAAAGTTAATGCCGGCATTTCGATATTAGGATGTATAGTAACCGGAGTTTTTCTTATCTTGCAGTCGGGTGTAATATCCGGTGCATTCATGAATATGACTTCTGTTGACCCGTTTGCTGATTTTTTCAAAATGCTGATAGTGATTTCTACCATCATTGTCATAGTAATGTCGGAGTTCTCTGAAGAATTACATAAACGTGATGTTTGGATGGGCGAATACTATATGCTCGTTTTGGGTATGGCAATAGGAATGTTTTTGATTGTTGGTGCTTCAAATCTTATATTGATGTATCTTGCAATTGAGACAATGAGTTTCAGTTCTTGTATGCTCGCCGGATATACAAAAGAAATCAAACGCTCAAGTGAAGCATCACTGAAGTATGTTATTTTCGGTTCGCTGTCATCAGGTATTATGATTTACGGTATGTCTCTGCTTTTCGGGTTGACAGGCTCACTCAACATCTTTGAAATTCAGAGCTATTTTCTTCAGAATGGTTTTAGTGAAATAGCTGTATTTATTTCGGGTTTGATGATTATTGCAGGTTTTGCTTACAAAATATCAGCCGTACCATTTCACTTTTGGACTCCCGATGTTTACGAAGGCTCACCTATAACGATTACCGCATATTTGTCTGTGGCTTCAAAAGCAGCGGGATTTGCCGTTCTTATAAGATTTTTGAGATTTGCTTACCTTGACCCTGTCGCTTCATCACCGGAATCATGGCAATTGTTTGCTAATCTGCCCTGGAATCTGGTAATTGTAGTAATTTCTGTGGCAACTATGACCTTAGGAAATCTCATTGCACTTTGGCAGAGCAATATCAAAAGAATGCTGGCATATTCCTCAATAGCACACGCGGGATATATGCTTATGGGTGTCGTGGTTATGAACAACAGCGGACTTATGAGCATCATGGTATATTTCGTATTCTATATGCTGATGAATTTCGGTGCTTTCTTTGTAGTTATGCTGTTTGCCCACAAAATCGGCAGTGAAGAAGTTGAGGATTATGAAGGAATCGGTTACCGCGCCCCGGTGCTGGCAACATGTCTGTCATTATTCCTTGTATCACTTGCAGGCTTACCCCCTACAGCAGGTTTTGTCGGTAAAATGGTTCTGTTCGGTGCAGTTCTCGAAGGCGGTTGGTACTGGCTGGCAGTAATCGGTGTGCTGAATAGTGTCGTATCACTTTTTTACTATGCTAAAGTTATGCGTAATATGTGGCTCCGAAAAATTGATACAGGTAAAGAACCTTTGAAATTTTCCGCTGCAAGTCAGATTGTTGTATTAATACTTGCAATTCCGACACTCGTGTTTGGTTTATTTTACGGACCAATCCTGAGATGGGCTGAATATTCAGTCAGAATGTTTTTAGGAAATTGATTGTTAAAATCATTAGTTGTTTTAAAAAAGGAGCTTTGTTTAAAGCTCCTTTTTTTTATTTATATGAGTGACCTGATTGTAGAAACTTGTTAACCACCCCTTC
>JBAZCD010000168.1:0-6575 GCA_041671205.1 Pedobacter sp. | reverse complement strand
AGTATCATCAATATTGAAGGAAGCGGTATGGTGGGGAAAGCCGGTTTCAGCGGGCGCTTATTCTCTCTGCTGGCGCGCGAGCAGATCAATGTTATCCTGATCACACAATCATCTTCAGAACATAGCATCACCTTTGCAATACATCCCTCCGATGCGGAAAGAGCACAGCATTTGATTGAACAGGAATTTGAACTGGAGTTGCTGGCTAAAAAGATCGAAGCACCTGTTTTTGAGCAGGGTCTTTCAGTTTTAGCCATCGTCGGAGAAAATATGAAGAAAACCCCGGGGATTTCCGGTAAGCTTTTTCAGGCGCTTGGGCGTAACGGGATCAATGTCAGGGCAATTGCACAAGGCTCATCAGAATACAATATTTCGGTTGTGATCTCAAGAGAAGATCTGAATAAGGGTCTTAATGCAGTTCATGATGCATTCTTTGTTGAATTGAATAAAACCCTTCATGTGTTCTGCCTTGGAACCGGAAATATCGGAACCACCTTATTCAGGCAATTACTTGAGCATAAGGATTTCCTTCAGCAGCATAATGGTATTCAGATTAAGGTTGTTGGTATAAGCAATACCCGCAAAATGATCTTCGATGAAGAAGGGATAGCCCTTGAAAACTGGCAGGATACCATTCAGAATGAGGGAGAACAGGCTGATCTGTCTGTTTTTATAGATAAAATGAAAGCGATGAATCTTCCCAACTGTGTGTTTGCCGATAATACAGCCAGTTTAAAGCCTATTGAGCATTATTATGAGATCTTCAGTTCGAACATTTCAATCGTAACCTGTAATAAGATTGGTAATTCTTCTTCTCTGGAACAGTACAAGCTGTTCAGGGATACTGCAAGACTGCATGGGGTTGATTTCTTTTATGAAACAAATGTGGGAGCAGGCCTTCCGATCGTGAAGACCCTGAAGGACCTGATGATCAGCGGAGACTGTATTCTGAGCATTGAGGCAATACTTTCAGGAACGATCTCTTATATTTTCAATAATTACAAGGGCGAAGTTACTTTCCATGATATTGTGAAGCAAGCTCAGGAGAAGGGCTATACTGAACCGGATCCTCGTGACGACCTCCGCGGCACTGATTTTATGCGAAAAATGCTGATCCTTGCCCGTGATGCCGGTTATGAACTCGAAGCTGCCGATGTGGAGATAGAAAGTATGCTTCCTCAGTCATGTATCAATGCCGATTCTGTGGATGATTTCTACAAGGCCCTGCATGCCGAGAACCGCTTTTTTGAGGAGATGAAAAAGCAGGCAGAAGCCGGTAATAAGGTTTTGAGATATATTGGAAAGCTTGAAAATGGAAAAGTAAAGATCGGACTGCAAATGGTGGATGACGCTCATCCTTTCTACGCCCTGTCGGGAAGCGATAACATTATTTCATTTATCACCGATCGTTACAAAGAACGGCCAATGGTAGTCAAAGGTCCGGGTGCCGGTGCCGAAGTTACCGCAGCAGGTGTGTTCGCTGACATTGTTCATGTTGGTGCTCAGAAATTCTGATAAGGGCTAATTAAATTTAATATTTTTGATCGTTCGGCTTAAGCAGGATTCTCAGGAGATAGAGTAATATATGAATAAATCAGTAAAAGTTTTCGCTCCGGCTACAGTAGCCAATGTAGTTTGTGGTTATGATGTACTGGGTTTTGCAGTGAATGCACCTGGCGATGAGGTGGTTATGCGCCTGAGAGATGAGCCGGGGGTAATTATCACAAAAATAAGCGGTGATGATGGGCGATTGCCTTATGATCCCGCAAAGAACACGGTTAGTGTAAGTGTGCAGCATTTTCTCAATCATATCGGGCGGACAGATATAGGAGTGGAGATTGAGTTGTATAAAAAGATGCCGATAGGCAGCGGACTCGGATCAAGCTCGGCCAGTACAGTTGCCGGACTATTTGCCATCAATACCCTGATGGATAGTCCTTTGACAAAAATGGAACTTGTTCCTTTTGCCATGAAGGGAGAGGAACTGGCCTGCGGATACGGGCATGCCGATAATGTAGCACCTGCATTGCTGGGAGGTTTTGTTCTGATCCGCAGTTATGAACCATTGGATATTATTAAACTTCCATACCCGGAAGAACTTTATTGCTCAATTGTTTTCCCTCAGGTGGATGTCCCTACCCGTGATGCACGGCAGATCATACGCAGTAAGATCCTGTTGAAAGATGCGGTTGTTCAATGGGGAAATGTTGCCGGACTGGTAAGCGGTTTATATACCAGGGATATTGATCTGATTGCGAGGAGTATGAAAGATGTGATCGTTGAGCCTGTCAGGTCGATACTGATCCCTGATTTTTACAGGTTAAGGGAAATTGCCATGGAAAATGGTGCACTGAGCTTCGGGATATCCGGTTCAGGCCCTTCAGTTTTTACATTTACCAGGAATGATGAAGATGCACGCAGGATCAATGAAAAATTGCAGGCACATTTCAGATGGCTGGATACAGAAAGTATTGCATACAGGTCGCCGATTAATGCACAGGGGCCAATAATATTAGATTGATGATTTTATACAGTACCAATAACAAAGAATTAAGAGTGCCTTTTAAGGAGGGGGTATTCAATAGTTTACCCGCAGATAAGGGATTATATATGCCGGTAAATATCCCGGAATTAGATGCAGAATTCATCGATAATCTGTATTTATACAGTTTGCCGGAAATTGCTTTTCAGGTATCCAAAGCCCTGTTGAATGATGCGATACCGGAGGCTGATCTGAAAGTGATTATTGAAGATGCGATCAATTTTGAAGCCCCTGTGGTTGAGATCGATGAACGGATACATGTGCTTGAACTCTTTCATGGCCCTTCACTGGCTTTCAAAGATTTCGGAGCCAGGTTCATGAGCCGGGTGATGAGCTATTTTTTAAAGGAGGGTGAGAAGCAACTGGATGTACTGGTGGCCACATCAGGTGATACCGGTGGTGCAGTGGCTCTGGGTTTTCTTGGGGTTCCCAATGTTAGGGTAACTATCTTATTCCCAAAAGGTAAGGTGAGCCTGATCCAGGAGATGCAGCTAACAACCAACGGACAAAACATTCGTGCGATTGAGGTTGACGGTACCTTTGATGATTGTCAGGCACTGGTGAAAAGAGCATTTAATGATCCGGAATTGAAGGAAAAATTTCGTCTGACATCTGCTAACTCTATCAATATTTCAAGGCTCATTCCGCAAACTTTCTATTATTTTAACGCCTATGCACAGCTTCAGCGTAAGGGATATAAGGAAGTAGTATTTTCTGTGCCAAGCGGCAATTTTGGTAATATTGGCGCCGGGCTTTTAGCATGGAAAATGGGTCTTCCGGTGAAGCAATTTCTGGCAGCTACGAATATCAATGATACCGTTCCGGTATTTTTAGAGACAGGAATTTATCAGGCTAAACCCTCTGTTCAAACCTGGTCGAATGCGATGGATGTTGGCGATCCAAGCAATTGGGTACGGATAATGGATATGTTCGGGGGAGATCGCGAGGCGCTGCAAAAGCTGCTCAGTGCTTATAGTTTTAATGATGAGGAGACCCTTGAAGCAATAAGGGAAGTACACAGGGACCATGGCTATATCATGTGTCCGCATACGGCAATTGCCTGGCTGGCCCTGAAACAATGGATGAATGATCATCCCGGAGATGAAGCAGCGGGTGTGTTTTTATCTACCGCGCATCCTTGTAAATTCCCGGATATTTTTCCATCAGAGATTGCAGCCGGAATAGATGTTCCGGCCCAGGTAAAGGAACTTGAAGACAAGGAAAGGCTTTCTGCAAGTCTTAGAAATAATTTTGAAGGGTTTAAGGCTTATTTGCTGGGGTAAAAAGAGTACGAATCATACTGTCATTTCCCGAGTTGATAAATTGGAGCAATTCTGAAGGAGAAATGACAGGCACTTTCTCGGGGGTAGATATCGTGGTATTGTGGTTGGCTCTGCTCTTCTGGGTGGTATTTTCATCGACCAAGGGATGTGAGAGTGCTTATTGTATGGTGAGACCACCGACCAGAGGGAATGGAAAATGTTAAAAAGGCTCTCGCTAAGACGCAGAGACGCGAAATAGATCACCTAAAACGAATGATTTTATAATCTGTCGCCATTTGCGTCTTGGCTTTGCGAGAGTAAAAATTTGAGAAGTTCTAAAAGAGAATTGATAAGCCTCTATAACATGTCATGGGTAACGCGCAAGCAATATTCTTCTATTCCCAATATTAAGACGCGTAGAGAAATCTGTTGAATACCACAATTAATTAACTGCAGATTTTTTTGGGGGTTAATGCCATAGTCAACAGGTTCCTCTTCGGTCCTGACCGGACGGCCAGGTTAACGCTGACAGGGTTTAAAACCCTGTCAGCGTTAGCAATTCTGTCAGCGTTAGCAATTTACAAAAACTTATATAATGGGTATTGGAAAATTAGTTAATGGTAGATCTGATTGATCAAACGGGTATTTTCTATAGAGATATGTCTTCTTTTATCCTGCTGTTTTAATAAGAGTTTCTATAATCCAAATAAATATAACAAATTTTTAACCGGTTTTTGGACTGCAGACCGGATTTCGGAAGTAATGCGGTCAGTTTGATTTTTTTAAAAAATAGCTTCAGCAATTCTCTTTGTCGGACCAGGATTACTCATCGTATAAAAATGCAATACCGGTGCTCCAACTTTCATCAATTCTTTACACTGGGCGATCATATGCTCAATTCCAACTTCCCTAACCTCTTTTTCAGACTTGCATTTCTGAACAGCTTCACTCAGTTCCTCCGGCAAATCGATATGAAAAATTTTCGGCAGGCTGATTAATTGCTTGGATGAAGTAATTGGTTTCAATCCGGGTATAATTGGAACGTTTATTCCATTTTCACGGCATAGCACTACAAATTCAACATATTTGGAATTGTCGAAAAACATCTGTGTCACAATGAACTCGGCACCCATCTCAACTTTCTTTTTCAGAAAGTTGAAGTCTGTTTTCATATTTGGAGCTTCAAAATGTTTTTCAGGATATCCGGCTACACCGATACAGAACTTTGTCTTATAGGCAGTATCGTAATCCTCATGAAGATAAACCCCATTATTCATATTAGTCACCTGTTCCAATAGTTCAGTCGCGTAGGCATGTCCGCCGGGTGTAGGAATAAATCCTGAATCTGCATGGCGGGCATCACCGCGTAAAACCAGAACGTTATCTATACCCAAAAACTGCAGGTCGATCAGGGTGTTTTCAGTTTCTTCTTTAGTAAATCCTCCGCAGATCAGGTGGGGTACAGCATCCACATTGTAACGGTTCATGATCGAGGCACAAATAGCTACAGTTCCGGGGCGTTTACGATAGGAAACCTTTTCCAGCAGGCCACTTTCATGCTGCTTATAGATATAATCCTCTCTGTGGTAGGTTACATCAATGAATGGAGGCTTAAATTCCATCAGCGGATCTATGGCATCATAAATACCCTGTATACTCTGCCCTTTTAAAGGCGGAAGCAGCTCGAAAGAGAAAAGTGTTTTGCCCTTGGCGTTTTTTATGTGATCTGTGATTTTCATGAATCAGTTGTTGGTTGTTGGTTGTTAGTTGTTTGTGAAAAATAGCTAACTAACAATTCAACTTTTAGCTTTTTGTATTATAATATCTAATAAATCCATTTAGTAATTTGCCCAGGCTTTCTATTTTGCTCAGACAGGTTGATAGTTGTAGTTCGTCTATAAATTTAAAAATCCTTTGAAATATACAATTGGGTTTCCAATTCAAATAATGAACCCTTTGCTATTGATAAAAATTGTATAGTTTCCTTGTTATGTTGTCTGCCACATCCTTCCGCCACATTTGATGGAATTGAAACAGCACATCTTCTTATTTGTGATGTAATCCCAAATTGCTCAGTATTTGGATAGGTAGCAGTAAGTTCATAAATATAAGAAGCTAATTCTCTGGCATGTTTCCAAACATCTAATTCTGTATATTTCTGAAAATCAGTCATATAATTTCAGTCTAATATCTTTAATATTCTTTCTTAACACAGCGTTTAGTTCCAACAACTAACAATCAATAACTAGTACCCCAAATTCGGGCTCAGCCACCTCTCTGTTTCCTCCACAGTCATCCCCTTGCGGACTGCGTAATCTTCTACCTGATCCTTGCTGATCTTACCTAATCCGAAATAGCGCGATTGCGGGTGGGCAAAGTAAAAGCCGCTTACTGCAGCAGTAGGATACATGGCAAAGCTTTCTGTAAGATGTATTCCGGTTGCTTTTTCTGCATCGAGGATCTCAAATAAGGTGGCTTTCTCGGTATGATCCGGACAGGCGGGGTATCCCGGTGCCGGACGAATGCCGCTGTATTTTTCCTTGATCAGTTCTTCATTGCTAAGCGATTCATCATTTGAATAGGCCCAGAATTCTTTTCTGACAAGTTCATGCATCCGTTCTGCAAATGCCTCGGCAAGACGATCTGCAAGGGCTTTGACCATGATACTGTTATAATCGTCATAGTTCTTTTCATACTCAGCCACCAGTTCATCACAGCCAATACCTGTGGTCACAGCAAAACCTCCCCAATAATCAGGAATTCCTGACTCT
>JBAZCD010000167.1:0-6587 GCA_041671205.1 Pedobacter sp. | reverse complement strand
ACCTTTGCGGTACTGAAATCTGTTGATTGTAATTCCTGCTGGTACCGGGTCAGGAAATAGATGGTCTGGTCGGATGCAAGCCCGAACGCAATGGTAAATATCAGGATCGTGGACGGTTTCAGCGGAATATTGAAAAAGCCCATCAGTCCGGCAGTAATGATCAATGGAATGATGTTCGGCAGAAGTGAAATAAACATGATCCTGACGTCTTTGAACTGAAACAGCCTGAGCATTGAGATCAGAAAAACAGCCAGCAGGATACTCTCCATCAGATGCCTGAGCATATAGTCTGTCCCTTTTGAAAAAATAATACTTGAGCCCGTCAGTAATACATCAAAGCGTTCGGGGTTTAAGATCGAGTCGATGCGCGGTTTAAGTTCTTCAAGAAGGATGTTCATACGTTTGGATCCAACATCAGCCATCTGGAAACTGACCCTTGCCACTTGCTTATTACTGTCGACAAAGCCCTTCAGCATATTATTATTCTCGCCCGAGTTTCCGAGGTAACTCAGTACAAAGTTCTTTTCCATATCGTTCGGGATACGGTAGAATTGAGGATCGCCGTTATAAAATGCCTGTGAAGCATATTTCAGAGCTTTATTCAAAGATACTGAGCGTGAAAATTCGGGATAAGCAGAGATCATCTCCTCCATTCTGTCTACCTTTTTGATGGTAGAGAGGTTCAGAATTCCATTCTTTTTTCGGGTATCAATGCTCACCTCCAGGGGAAGTATGCCCTCAAAATTCTTTTCAAAGAACTTCAGGTCGCGGTTGATTGGCGAATTTTGCGGCAGGTCGTCGACCACATAGCCATTCACATTGATCTGAAGAACTCCGGCAAGAGAGATCAGGGAGATCACCACAGAGAAAATGTAGATTAGGTTACGGCGATGATGCACCAGAAGGTCTGTCTTTACCAGAAGCTTGTGTAGAAATCCTTTATCATGATCTTCCTGTGCCTTAAGTTTCGGAACCGGCAGGTAGCTGAAAATAATTGGGATCAGGCAGAGGCAAATAAACCAGGTTGCCATAACATTCAGCGCGGCAACAACTCCAAATTCAACCAGTAATGCACTTCCGGTAAAGAACAGAACCCCGAAACCGATCGCAGCCGTAACGTTGGCTATCAGGGTGGTCTCAGAGATCCGGAGGATCGTAACATGAAGTGCCTTGTCTTTGTCGCCATGCTTCCTCAGTTCATTATGGTATTTATTGAGAAGCAGGATGCTGTTGGGAATTCCGATGATCACGATCAGCGGCGGGATCAATCCGGTGAGCATGGTGATCTCATAACCGAACATCACCAGGGTCGCCAGACTCCAGATCACGCCTACAACGACCAGGATGATGGGGAATAAAACCGGATAAAGTTTGCGGAAGAATATGAAAAGTATAACAGCCGCTACGAGAATAGAGAGGCCAAGAAACAGAACAAACTCTCTGGAGACCAGCTGACTTACCGCAGTACGAATAAATGGCAGTCCTGAATAATGAACTTCAATATTATGTTTTTTGCTGAAGGCATCTGCTTTTTCCTGTATTGTTTTGATAATTGGTCCGCGCTTTGGTGTGTTCAGAATCTTATGATCAAAATTAATGGCCATTAATGTGGCATGGCTTTCTTTATTATAGATCAGGCCCTCGTAAAAGGGCAGATCATAAATACGGTTTTTAATACTGTCCATCTCGGCATCCTGAAGTACCGCACCGTTATTGATCTGCTTTAAAACAAAGCGCTGATTAGTAGTATCTTTTTGAAGGTCATAAAGGTTTCCTGCAGAAAGCACCTGTTTTATTCCTTCCAGCTTTTGCATGTCTGCGGCAAGCGTGCTCCAATCGTTAAACAGCTCTTTGTTCATCAATTTTGCTGAGCTGACGCCCAGAACCATCATGTTTCCGTCTTCCCCAAAACGGGTCTTGAAATTATTATACTTTATAAAAGCTGAATCTGTTTGCGGCAAAATTTTGCTGCCTGTATAAGATAGTTTAACAAAGCTGGCTTTCCAGGCCATGAAGAGAGTTAGAACAAAGAATACTACAAGAATCGGAACCCGGTTGGATAGTATAAATTTGGAAAAGTTATTCCACATGCTGAGCAGTTTAGGATAATGGCGAAAGCCAGGCCGTAAAACTACAAAAATTCTTAATTTGGACTTTCAATAATATGATATTTCAATTTCGCGTATTGAGTGATACTTTCAGCCTTGTAATTCACTAACAGGCCGATGCAATTTTGAGCAAAGCATGAAGAAGTTTTTCAAAGGATTCTATTTTGCCCTCAATGGGATAAGGTATACGTTCAATACCCAACTGAATTTCAGGGTGCATAGTTTTACAGGGCTAATCATTACAGGACTTGGGTTTTACCTGGAGCTGAGTACACCCGAATGGCTTTGGATCATTGGTGCAATGGCCATTGTGCTGATCGCCGAGCTTGCGAACACTGCAATTGAGATCCTGGTCGACCTGGTCTCACCTGAATACAATTTCAAGGCAGGTATTATCAAAGATATTGCTGCTGCAGCGGTTTTGATCGCAGCAGTCATGGCATTGATAACCGGTATTCTGATACTTCTTCCCAGGATCATCCATGCTTCATAAAACCAGAGGAATTGTATTTAAAACCACGAATTATTCTGAAAGCAGTGTGGTGGTGCAGGTCTTTACAGAAAAATTTGGTCTGCAGTCATACCTGATCAGCGGAATAAAGCGTCCTAAGTCGAAGATCAAACTGAATAGTCTGCAGCCTCTGCACCTTCTTGATATGGTGGTTTATCATAAAACTTCAGGAAGTATTCAGCGTGTTTCGGAGTTAAGGCATCTGCCGGTTTTTCTGAGTATTCCCTACGATATTGTCAAAAGCTCAATCACCATGTTTTTGAATGAGGTGCTTTATAAATCCCTCAGGCTGCATGAGAGGGATGAGGTCCTGTTTGAGTTCCTGTTTCATGCCATTGAGATACTTGACAGTATAAGCAAGGGATTATCGAACTTTCATCTCTATTTTCTGCTTCGGCTAACCCGTTTTCTGGGCTTCTACCCGGATACCACTCTGGCTGCATCAGCGGTTTATTTCGATTTAAAAAATGGTTGCTATTCTAAAATGCAGCCTCCTCATGCCCTGATTCTGGAGCCTCCCTATACTGAACTTTGGACAGCGTTGCTGAATTCTAAATTTGATAATCTCGAAAATCTGAGTATTTCATCGGCTCAGAGAAAATACCTTCTGGAGAAGATTCTTGAATATTACAGGCTGCATGTTGAGGGCTTCGGGCAGGTAAGGTCGCATGAAGTACTGGAGGAAGTACTTGCCTGAAAGGCTTCATTTTTTTTCTGCTCTGTTACTGAAATGAGGTATGAGCAAGGAGTTGAGCGAAGCGAGATATGTAAAACACTGTATCAAAAAACTTGGCGGACAAATTATGCTTGACAGTAAAGAAAATATCGGAATGACATTTACTGTTTATCTGCCAAACGCAAAAATTGACAAACAGAAAAAATAAAACCTGCTTAGCTGTAGGGACAGTGGTAGGTACCTGTGCAAATTTTTTAAGAAAACAGATACCCGGATGCGTAGTCTTGATTTAAGTTTTTTATACTTAACTATTTGTAAACTAAATATTTATCAATCTAATCTATTGCAAAAGATGATTATAACCATTAGATTTATATTAAATTCCAGGAAACATCATTGTGTAACCATATTTAGCTGAATCAGAACACTTTCTTGATCAATAAGTACAAATTGTGATTTATACCGGGCTATATTTTGACAATATTCAATGGATTAAACATACATAGAATGGAACAGCAACTCGAACAAATCCGTGATCAGCAAAAATTGTCATGGAATAAATTTTCTCCGGGCTGGAAAAAATGGGATGGCCTGATGATGGATTTTCTGGGCCCAATGGGTAATGAAATCAGTCGATTATTAAATCTGAAGGGTTCAGAGGTTGTGTTAGATGTTGCATCAGGAACAGGAGAGCCGGGCCTGACAATCGCATCCATGTTGAAGAGCGGAAAAGTTATTATCACAGACCTTTCGGAAGATATGCTTGAAATAGCCCGGCAGAATGCAGCACAAAGGGGAATTAAGAACATTGAAACTCGTGCCTGCGATGTTTGTGAGCTTCCGTTTGCAGATAATACATTTGATGCAATAAGTTGCCGTTTCGGTTTTATGTTTTTCCCCGACATGCTTTTAGCGGCTAAGGAAATGGTTCGTGTTCTGAAACCCGGCGGAAGAATAGCAACATCAGTTTGGGATGTTCCGGAAAAAAACTTCTGGGTTACTGCTATCATGGGAACAATCAACAGAAACATGGAGCTGCCACCGCCACCCCCCGGTTCGCCCGGAATGTTTCGCTGTGCCAAGGATGGTTTGATTTCCGGCTTATTTTTACAGGCAGGATTGAAAAATATTTTACAAACCCAGGTTTCAGGGAAACTAAACAGCAAAACAACCGACACTTATTGGAACATGATGACCGAAGTGGGGGCTCCAATTGTTGCCGCGCTAAGCAGAGCCGATGAGGATATGAAAGAAAAAATAAAGAGGGAAGTTTACCAGGTAGTGAATGAAAAATTTCCGGATGGGAATGTTGTCATAGATTCAAGTGCTCTTATTATTTATGGAGAGAAATAATTCAATGTATTTCTATGCGGCGTATTATCACGACCGCATTCTTGCCAGACTTAATATTGTGGTGATTTGCTTTTATTCCGCGCCTGCTTGTTAGGTACCGGGAGGTTTGATTAGCTGATATTTAGAAAGCTTCTTATACCAGTTTCATACCATTAGCCCATTTTTGATTATATATATTCCAAACATGCTATCACAATTAGAAACAGCTTATACTGCCTTTGACTCTTACAATTCTTCTGATCCGAATAAAGAAGAATTTAATGGTTTATTTTATCCCAAAGAAGTTCTCTATGCCATACGTATGACAGAGAAACTGAAAGATTATGCCCCCGATTCTGATGAGTATGTTCAGCTTGCCGTTCGCTGCCAGCATATCGGGCGTTGGGAAATACCCAGAAGCTCTTATCCTATGGATAGAAAGGGGTATTTACAATGGAGAAGCAGGCTTGCCCTGCACCATGCCCAAATTGCCGAGAAGATTTTGACAGAATGCGGATATACCGGTGATACCATAGAAAAAGTAAAACTTCTTTTGCAGAAAAAGCAGCTTCGTCAAAATCCGGACACACAATTGCTGGAAGACATCATCTGCCTGGTATTTGTACACTATTACCTTGAACCTTTTGCGGCAATGCATGAGGACGAAAAGGTGATTGACATCCTGAAAAAAACCTTAAAGAAAATATCATCCCGTGCTATTGAGGAAGCCGTTAAAATTCCGGTTTCAGGTAAAGTCAAAACCCTGATTCAAAAAGCTGCAGCTAGTCCTGACCAAATCGGGTTCAAAACCACATCATCTGAAATTTGATGGGCCTTGCAGAAACATGTCGAACAGCAGCTAATTTTTCGATATCAGTATCGAATTCTATCCTGTTCTTATTTGATGTATGCAAAATAAAGCGGCCGTAGCAAGGAGCAGATTTCAGATTTTATGAAAGCCCTGCTCTTTTTTTCTTTATTTCCTGAACTTCTTTTTTTAAATCTGCTATAGATTTCTCGAACTTTTTAAGGTGATGTTCAATTTTCTCTACAATTCCGGTAAATTTTGTAGAGAAAATTCCCCGTATATGCCAAATTTCCTGCAGCTCATTCATGTGAACTACCCGGATAGGGTAATTAAGATTATCTGCCTTACAAAGCAAAAGCTTATTGTCTTCAAGGCATTTAACCACGCGCCTGATGATAATATCCTCGTTGGTAATTAATACATAAATATCATTGAATATCAGGTCTGAAAATTTGGTAATATTTTTACAGATGATGATATCCTCACCTTGAAGTACCCCCGTCATTCCATCATCAATTACCTCAAATGCACGGTATAAAGACCGGTTATCTTCTCTTTCCCTGTCGCCGATCGGGATTTCTATAGTGCTTAGCCGGTCTATGTATTTCTGAATTTTAGCTGAATTTACATAATCATAATAATCGGAATTTTTAATCAGGGAGATTTTGCCTGCATGGGTTCCTTTCAAAGCATTCTGAAAGTCAATTGAAATAAGCTTGTCCATTTTTGATTTATCATTTTTGCTTGTTTTTATTGCAAAATTCTCTCCATGCAATATCCAATCATAGGTTTTGTTATAAAAAATAGCAATCTTTACAAGAATTTCGTATGATGGAAATTGATTTCCCAATTCTATTTGGGAATAGTTACTTCGTGACAGACCTATTGTTTTTGCTATGAACTCTTGTGATAACGTGTTTTCAATTCTCAGTTCACGTATTCTCAAGCCAATTTTTTGTCTTGATAGAATTTCTTGCATAACTTTTATTTTTTATCTTTATTTGAATACGTATTTGGGTATTAATAGTTTTTGTCTTTATGCAGGAATGTTTAATCAGTTAACCCAAAATGTACGCCAATTTAAAAGCATTGTTATAAATATATTCCTGTAAATTAAATTATTTGCGGGGAGCTCTGCTACAATTTAATTTA
>JBAZCD010000166.1:0-6599 GCA_041671205.1 Pedobacter sp. | reverse complement strand
TCCTGGGGCTGGAGAAGGTCCCAAGGGTTCGGCTGTTCGCCGATTAAAGTGGCACGCGAGCTGGGTTCAGAACGTCGCGAGACAGTTCGGTCCCTATCTGTTGTGGGCGTTGGAAGTTTGAGTGGGGCTGTCCTTAGTACGAGAGGACCGGGATGGACAAACCGCTAGTGAATCTGTTATGGCGCCAGCTGTACTGCAGAGTAGCTACGTTTGGAATAGATAAGCGCTGAAAGCATCTAAGTGCGAAACTAGCCACAAGATGAGACTTCCATTGAGGGCCGTAGAAGACTACTACGTTGATAGGTTACAGGTGTAAAGGTGGTAACATCATAGCCGAGTAATACTAATTACCCGAAGCTTTCTTCGTACCCAATTTAAATTGGGTACAAGGCAGATAGACTACTACGATGTAGTAGCTAAAATATATTGTTGTTTTCTTATTCAAGTACTTTTTTCCGGTATGTTAAGATATTTTGAGTAATACGTAATACGTTTTTACGTAATACGTTGGACCAAATGAGTGAGATGTCGCATAGACGTACAACTTATCACGTACAACGTACAACTCCAAAGTCTTTAGGTGCCTATATCGGCGGTGTCCACCTCTTCCCATTCCGAACAGAGAAGTTAAGCCCGCCAGAGCCAATGGTACTGCCGTAACAGGTGGGAGAGTAGGTCGGTGCCCAATTTTATAAGAACCCTCACAGGAAACTGTTGAGGGTTTCTTTGTTTTTACTCATCGTATTTTGCATAACCATTTGTTTTATATGGGTTGCCGGGCCAAATATTAACTTTAAGTTATTCTTGTTGAAATTTTAGCCTCTGTAAATCAGCCTTAATGCGTATATTTGATCTCATAACCAAGTATAATGAATATCAACACAGGATCGCGTACAGAAGTATTAATGCATATCGAAAAGTATATGCTCGAAAGGATGCATGAATACTTAAAACCCATCGATACAAACTGGCAACCGTCTGACTTTTTACCTGACTCAACAAGGGATAGTTTTTATTCAGAAATAAAAGATCTTAAAGAAAATGCTGAAGCATTATCTTATGACCTCGTTGCTGTATTAATTGGCGATACGATTACCGAAGAAGCTCTCCCTACCTATGAATCATGGTTAACTATGGTTGACGGTATTTCACGTGATGAACAGGGTGGCTGGATGAAGTGGGTTAGAATGTGGACTGCTGAAGAAAATCGTCACGGGGATCTTTTAAATAAGTATCTGTACCTCTCCGGACGCGTGGATATGCGTCAGATGGAGATATCTACACAATATTTGATTGCAGACGGTTTTGATATCGGTACCGGCCATGATCCGTACCGTAATTTTATTTATACCAGTTTCCAGGAATTGGCTACTAACATCTCTCACAGAAGAGTCGCTTCGCTGGCGAAATCATCCGGTGATACCCTGTTATCGAAAATGTGCGGCGTGATCGCATCTGATGAAGCCAGACATGCTAAGGCATACAAAGATTTCATGGCTCGCATTTTTGAAGTTGATCCAAGCGAAGCTATGATCGCCTTTGAGGCTATGATGCGCAATAAAATTGTGATGCCTGCTCATTTCCTTCGTGAGGTTGGCTTGCAAATGGGCCAAACTTTTGGTCATTTTACGGATGCAGCTCAACGTCTGGGTGTTTATACTGCAGTTGACTATGTACAGATCATGAAACAATTGATTGAAGACTGGCAAATTGAGAAATTAAGAGATCTTAATGAAGCCGGTGAAAAGGCCCGTGATTATGTAATGAATCTGCCTGATCGTTTGATACGAGTGGCCGAAAGGATGAAAAATCCATCTCTGGAATATAAATTCAGCTGGATAGCAGGATAATTTTAACGAAATATAAAAGCAGAAAAAGGAGCCCTCGATTTAATCCGGGGCTCCTTTTTTATTAGTCTGATCAGATATTTAATTACTTCTTCTTCACTAACTGCATTTTCTCAGGATTCCATAAAATAGCCGTGTCATTGTTATAACTGTCATTACATAACAATGCCGGAGCTGCAGCACGATATCCGAAAATAGCATCCTCTGCAACTTTGCCATTGTTTTTAATCGCATTAAAGAAATTTACAAAATGATCGTATGGACCACCCATATATCCTTTTTCTGCGGCGAATGTATATTCTTCCTGTGGGAGGATTCTTTTACGGTCACTCAAAGGTGTACCCGCATTTTTCATTTTCTCAGTAAAAAATGGATCATCAGAAGAAAAATTCTTATTTCTTCTCAGTGTAACACTGTCCCAGCCAATATCCATTGCTCCCTCACTTCCTACCAGTTTAAGTATAGTATTTCCGCTTGTTCCGTCAGCAAAATTACATCGTAAGGAAAGGTTGAAGGCCGGGTGGGTCTGTGCCTGATCAGGATAATCAAATATACCTAAAAGTACATCAGGTACCTCACGCCCGTCTTTCCAGTATCTTAAGCCGCCTGAAGAGTAGATCTTATTCGGGCCGAAAGAATCTGTAATAAAATGCAGACTTGAGAAGAGATGAACAAAAAGGTCGCCCGACATTCCGGTTCCGTAATCACGGTAGTTTCTCCATCTGAAGAAACGGGTTGCATCAAAAGAGCGTTTTGTCGTGTTACTTAGGAATGTATCCCAGTCAACTGTTGCAGAAGACGCATCAGCCGGAATCGGATACTGCCAGGCTCCTCCCGGTGAGTGTCTTGCCCAGAATCCTTCAGCAAAATTTAGCTGGCCGATAGCGCCATCTTTTAATAGTTCTTTGGCTTTCTCATTTCCAAGGGAAGAAACGCCCTGACTACCTACCTGAAACACCTTTCCTGTTTCTTTTTGTGCTTTAATTACCGCCGGCCCTTCTGTAATATCATGTACCATTGGCTTTTCACAATAAACATGTTTACCGGCCCTCATGGCATCAATGGATATCTGCTGATGCCAGTGATCCGGGGTTGCAACAATAACTGCGTCGATATCCGGGCGATTCAATATCTCTTTATAGGATCTTGTAGTAAATATATCCTGCCCCCAGCGGTCTTTTGCAGCCTTCAGGCGGCCATCGTACAAATCACATACGGCTACCAGTTTTATTCCGGGAACTTTTAGAGCGGTGACAGTGTCGCCGGTGCCCATTCCGCCGGCTCCGATCAGCGCAATGTTTATATTGTCATTGGCACCAATATATTGCCTTTTGTGGATTGTAAAATGTGCGGCACTGTTTTCTGCGGAGGCAGCCAGTACATTGCTTCCTACAGCAACAGCTGCTGTGGATGCTGCAAGTTTTTTTATAAAGCCTCTGCGGGAGGATTCCTGATTATTTTTCATCAGAATATAATTATTTTTTAATGGTTATGAAGCTTGCATGAGCTTATTCATTCCGGTTTGTGAGCGGTAAGCTCATGCAGGTTTCATTTATAATTTAAGAGGGATTTTGACTTTAGCTTTGACTCTGGCTTGCTGAACGTTCTATTCCAGTTCTTTAATTTTGATATTCTTCCATCTAACTCTGATGCCGCCGCCCGAATGTATTTGAAGTGCTATAAAGCCATTTCCTGCTCCGATCTTTGCATCCTTCAGGTGAGAAATTTGCTTTCCGTTTAACCAGGTAGTTATTTCATCATTGTTTACTTCAATCTTTCCTCTGTTCCAACCATCGGGACTAAGGCCCGATTCTTCCTCTTTGGTTGGTTTGGTTAACCATCCTCTGCCATAGGATTCATATATTCCACCTGTACCATTCCCCGGAGGAGCAACTTCTACCTGCCATCCGCTGATCTTAGTGCCATCAATACTTGACCTGATAAATACACCGCTGTTTCCGTTTGCTTCAAGTTTAAAATCATACTCCATGATAAAATTCTTGTAGTTCTTGTTTGTAGACAGATAGCCATATTCTTTTTTGGGGCCACTTTCACAGATCAGATATCCATTTTCAACATACCATTTTTCAGAACCATGAATTGTCCATCCGGTAAGATCTTTACCATTGAAAAGTTTTTTTGACTTCTGAGCACTTGCGCCCGCTGAAATCAATAAGAAAGAAAAAATTAATAATAGATACTTCATCAGGTTGTTTTTAGATTAATAATTAAATATAGTTTTTTAAAAACAGATTCAAAACCGCGGAGTTTATATTTTACACTTTTATATAAATATGTTTCTTATCCATCCACAAGCCAAGGAGCCAGCACATCAGCATAAATGAGATTGCAAATAATAAAGACCCGACAGGTACGGATTTCCAACCGCAAATAAAAAAGATGGGAAAACCAGGTTTGCGGCAGTAAAACCGTGTCAGGAGGCATGGAGCAGAGGTGCAAATGGAGTGGCCCAGCTGCCCGGCGTGTTCAAAATGATCATAAAGCAAACGGTCATGCCTCTGAAAACATCAAGTGATAGGAAGTGGGTGGGGGAATTACTCATTTTGGTGAAATTGGATTAAACCTGTTAGGTATTAGCAGTTTGTTCAGCATCGTTATCATATTTCCGGGTCATTTCAATTTCTTAAAGTTGTTGTTTCCTAAAAGTGATTTCATCTGTGTAATGGCTATCCTATTCAGCTGTTTTAATCGATCACTTTGCTTTAGTCCCTGGTGAATGAATACAGCATTAATACTTTCCATGTTGCTCAAAACCACCAATTGTTCTATATTTGCTTTATCGCGAATATTGCCCTCAGCTTTAGGATTTGCTTCTCGCCACTGTTTTGCTGTTAGACCAAACAATGCTACATTTAGCATGTCGGCTTCATCTGAATATACAAATCGAATTTTCTCTATGCTTAGTGTTTCGGGTATCAGGATTTCCTTAATGGCATCGGTATGTATATGGTAATTAACTTTAGCTAATGTGCGCTGAAGATTCCAATCTAATTTTAATCGATCGCTTTCATCAGCCTTGAGTCGCTGAAATTCTTTAATGAAATAGAATTTAAATTCGGCACTGATCCATGTTGCAAATTCAAAAGCAATATCACGATGTGCAAAAGTGCCCCCATATCGACCTGACTTTGAAATTATTCCTTTTGCATTGGTAGTATCAATCCACTTTTGCGGAGTAAGTGCAAAGCTGTTTGACCCTGATTTTAAACGCATCGAATTCGATACGTTTAAAATCAGGGTTGTTAAGTTGTTCCCAAAGACCGCAAAATTCGATTGCGCTTCTGGTTCTCATCCAGTTTTGTATAATATAGTTTGTTCGCACAGAATCACGGTAACGAGCCATATCAGTAAGCGAGATATAATCATTCATATGGTCGGAAATCAACGAAATTTCTCTTCCCTGAGCGCTTATTGTCTTACTTTTTGCCATATAACTTTTGATTACATATTCCTCCTGTACTGCCCCCCAACCTCATACAATGCATGTGATATTTCCCCCAGGGAACAAACCTTACAAACCTCCATCAGACTTTCAAAAATATTTTCACCGGCAACAGCTTTCTGCTGAAGTTCTTTCAAAAGCTTAGCTGAAGCTTCCTCATTTCTTTGCTGAAAGGTTTCCAACGCGCTGATCTGAAATTTCTTCTCTTCTTCTGTCGCACGGATAACTTCTGATGGAATGATCGTTGGTGATCCATTTTTATTGAGAAAGGTATTAACCCCAACGATAGGATAAGTGCCGTCGTGCTTCAGGGTTTCATAATGAAGTGATTCTTCCTGAATACGGCTGCGCTGGTACATCGTCTCCATGGCTCCCAAAACTCCGCCGCGATCATTGATTCGCTTGAATTCCTCCAATACGGCTTCTTCAACCAGTTCGGTCAGTTCTTCAATGATGAATGCGCCCTGTAAAGGATTTTCATTTTTTGCGAGGCCTAATTCCCTGTTGATAATGAGCTGAATGGCCATCGCCCTGCGCACCGACTCTTCTGTCGGCGTGGTGATCGCTTCATCATAAGCATTGGTATGCAGTGAATTACAATTATCGTATATCGCGTAGAGCGCCTGCAACGTAGTTCTGATATCATTGAAATCAATTTCCTGTGCATGCAGGGAACGTCCGGAGGTCTGGATATGATATTTTAATTTTTGTGAACGGTCATTACCCTTGTATTTATGTTTGATTGCCTTGGCCCAGATTCTTCTGGCAACACGTCCGATCACTGAATATTCAGGATCAATTCCGTTTGAGAAAAAGAAGGAAAGGTTTGGCGCAAACTCATCGATATGCATCCCGCGGCTCAGGTAATATTCCACAAAGGTGAATCCATTGCTCAGGGTAAATGCCAGTTGCGAGATCGGATTAGCTCCTGCTTCAGCGATATGGTATCCCGAGATAGAAACAGAATAAAAATTCCTCACCTGCTTGTCAATGAAGTACTTCTGAATATCGCCCATCATTCTTAAAGCGAATTCAGTTGAGAAGATGCAGGTATTTTGTGCCTGATCTTCTTTTAAAATATCTGCCTGAACAGTCCCCCGCACGCTGGCAATTGCATAGGCTTTGATCTTATTATAAACTTCCGGCGCTAAGACCTGGTCGCCAGTAAGTCCCAGAAGCATTAAGCCGAGTCCATTGTTTCCTTCAGGAAGTTCTCCCTGATAAACCGGTTGGGAAATGCCCTTTGCTTTGAAAATCTGATCAATTTTAGCCTTAACTTCTGCCTGCAG
>JBAZCD010000165.1:0-6648 GCA_041671205.1 Pedobacter sp. | reverse complement strand
ATCAATTATAGCTTTAAGACATAATAAATCACCGGAAGCTGCTGAGTTATGGGCCAAGCTTGCCAGTCAATACAATGGAACTGACAGATGGTATTTAGCGGCTCTAGGTATTGCTGCAGACAGACAATGGGACAGTTTTTTTGAAGCTTATTTGCAGATAAATAAGAATCCATTACTCAACCCTGCCGGGAGAGACATCATTTGGCGGGCACGTGCCGAAAAGTCTCTCCCATTTCTTGCAAAACTGGCTTCTGATAATCAGAATGACCTTAAATCAAGATTAAGGTATTTCCGTGCTTTCGACTTTCAGACCGGGACGGAAAAATCCAAAATTCTGGTAAAAATGATTGAAGATAATCCTGCAGGCAATATTGAGTTCAAAAGTCTGGTTTTAAATCATCTGGATACCAAAATTGCACTTCAATCTCCCCTGGCCAGGCAAACACTAATGGAGGTATTACAGGCTTTTTCAGGAAAGGTCGACTATCTCGATTTGGTTAGACGCTATGAACTACAAAGTGAAACCGCAAACCTCCTGCAATTGGCTATTGCAAAATCAAATGAGCCAATTGGTGTTGATGCAGCACGATTATTACTCGAGCTAAAAGGAACTGCGATCCTAAATGAGTCCCTACATACTTCTGATTCGAACCAGATCAACTCTATTTTGACAGCCCTCGGTGGAGTAGGAAATACAGAGTCTGTTGGAATATTAGAGAATATTAGTCTTCAGAAAAATCAGATTACTGAAGTCCGGGAAAAGGCTGCTGAAATGCTTGGAAAAAGTCGTCCCGGAGAAGATAGAGCACTAGAACTGTTACGGACAAAAAAAGCCCCTTCAGAACTTACTCCTTATTTTGTTGCAGGACTAAAGGGTAGCAGACGAAAAGCTGTTTATGATGAATCATTAACTTTTTTGCCTGAAGCAGTAAAGAATATCAGGCCAAAGCAATCAGTTACACTAAATGAAATACTCACTTTAACAGGAAACTCAAAAAATGGTGCGGCAGTTTTTAAGAGATCCTGTAATGTCTGCCATCAGGTAGGCCAGGAAGGATTTGATGTTGGACCAAAGCTGACAGAAATTGGCTCTAAATTACCGAAAGAAGGATTGTTTGATGCGATTATAAGTCCTTCAGCAGGTATAAGTTTTGGATTTGAGACCTGGCAAATTGAAATGAAGGATGGCTCAAGCCTGATTGGAATTATCTCCAGCAGAACCGCAACAGAAATAGAGCTTAAGTTCCAGGGAGGAATAAATCAGAAAATCTCAACAAATAATATAAAAACAATCAGGACTGTTGCTGAATCAATGATGCCTGAAGGCTTGCATGAAAGCATGACAAAGCAGGAGCTCGCAGATATCATTCAATACATGGCCACATTAAAGAAAAAAGGATAAAGATGTAAAATATCTAATAAATCATATTAAATTAATCTTTTATTCATTGAATATCAATCCGTTAATAATACATAAAATGAAATTTGGCATTAATACCTTCCTGTTCACCTCTCCATTTACCAATAAGAGTGTTGATTTATTTCCAAAATTTAAAGCATGGGGCTTTGACTCTGTGGAAATTGCAATTGAGGATCCCTCACATATTGATCCGCATGTGATCAGGAAGGCATTAGATGAAACCGGTTTGAAATGTGGTTCAATTTGTGCTGCCATGGGCCCGGGTCGTGATCTCAGAGGATCAGCCGAAGATCAGCAGACAGCTATTAACTATATAAAAAGCATTCTTGATATGATGCCTGTATTAGGTTGCGGCATCCTGATCGGACCACTTTACTCAGCAGTTGGACGTGCAGAATTAGTCAGTAAAGAAGATTATGCAATACAATGGGAAACGGTTGCCAAACACCTGAAAATGCTTGCTGATTATGCTGAAAAATCAGGCCTGAAGATGGCTATTGAGCCGTTGAATCGCTATGAAACAGATTTTATCAATACCTGTGAACAAGGACTAAAAATGGTTAATCAGGTAAACAGTAAAGCACTTATGCTTCAGCTGGATACCTACCATATGAATATTGAAGAAAAAGATCCCTATCAGGCAATTTTAAAAGCAGGAAGTAAATTGGGACACTTCCATGCCTGCGGATCAGACCGTGGTACACCCGGTGGTGATCAGATCAATTGGGACAGAATTAGTTCCGCCTTGCATCAGGTTAAGTATGACAGAGAAGTAGTAATAGAATCCTTTATTCCTGATATAGAAATGATCGCAAAGGCCGCATCCATTTGGAGACAATTTGAACCTTCACAGGAAGATATAGCAATTAAAGGATTGAAATTTTTAAGATCTTGTTTAATTAAATAGTGCCGGGGTTGAAACCTATATTTTAAACCTAATGTTATGGATTCAAGACGTAATTTTTTGCAAACACTAAGTGCTTCAATACTTGCTTTATCTATACCCCGATATGGTTTTGCGAGCGTTGAGGATTTTTATAGTCAGCCTTATGAAGGTCCCGTTCTTCGGGTTGCAATCATGGGCCTGGGTAGTTACGGAACCAGGGTAGCTGAGGCCATGCAAGCCTGTAAGATGGCTAAATTAGTTGGGCTTATCAGTGGAACGCCATCAAAAGTAAAAAACTGGCAGAGCAAGTATAATATTTCAGAGAACAATTGTTACAATTATGAGAATTTCGATCTCATTAAAGATAATCCGGACATTGATGCAGTGTACGTCATTACGCCAAATGCCCTGCATCACGATCAGGTAATACGTGTGGCCAAAGCTGGTAAACATGTTATTTGCGAAAAACCAATGGCCTTGAATGCCAAAGAAGGGCAAGAAATGATTGATGCCTGCAGGAAAGCGAATGTCAAATTGCTCGTAGGATACAGAATGCACTTTGAGCCTAAAACCCTGGAAATAATCCGGATGCGGAAAGAAGGGGAATTGGGGAAAATTATGTTTTTTCAGGGATTATGCGGCTTCAAAATTGGCGACCCTACTCAATGGCGCTTGAATAAGCAATTGGCCGGAGGCGGCTCACTAATGGACATAGGCATTTATGCAATAAATGGTGCACGTTATATGGTAGGCGAAGAGCCTGTTTGGGTTACCGCACAGGAAACCAAGACTAACTCCGAAAAATTTAAAGAAGGCGTGGACGAAACCATTCAGTTTCAATTCGGCTTTCCGGGTGGA
The DNA here is from genome assembly GCA_041671205.1 of Pedobacter sp. Taxonomy (GTDB): domain Bacteria; phylum Bacteroidota; class Bacteroidia; order Sphingobacteriales; family Sphingobacteriaceae; genus Daejeonella. The sequence goes on along the minus strand of JBAZCD010000165.1, from coordinate 3,484 downwards.
GCGGTTGCGTCCTGTTTGTCAAGCTACAATATGAGTAATCTGGATCGCTTTTTCTTAACTGCTGAAAAAGGATTTGCCGAGTTACAACCCTCAACCGGTTATGGACCCATCAGGGGCCGCACTAACAAAGGCGAATTAAATCATCCGCATATTACTCACCAAACTGTACAAATGGAAAAAATGGCAGGTATCATTTTGGCAAATGAATCTGCCCAGGTACCTGTAGATGGCGAAGAAGCTCTAAAAGACCTGAAAATTATTGATGCGATCTATTTAGCAGTTAAAACAGGCAAAAAAATAAATTTAAAATTGTAAATGAATTTCTGGTAAAACCCCTTACAGTAAAATAAGCACCAAGAACATGATAATACCTAAGAAAAAGAATTTGAAAGTACTGCTCTACACCCTAACCTTGGTGCTAATTGCATTAACTGCGTTCAAGTTTACACAATCAGATTCAACTGCCTTAAAAATTAAAAAGGGTGATCACATCATTTTAATTGGAAACAACCTTGGCTCAAGGATGATGAACTACGGGTATTTTGAAACAGAAATGCAGCTTCGATATCCCGATAGCATGCTGTATATCAGGAACATGTGCGATGGCGGGAACACTCCCGGATTCAGACCACATTCAGGTCGCGTTTCACCCTGGGCATTTCCGGGTGCCGAAAAATTTCAAACTGAGCTTGCAAGAAATTCAGATAGCCAGGGTTTTTATGAAACTCCGGATGAGTGGATCACTAAACATGAGGCTGATATTGTCATTGCATTCTTTGGATATAATGAGTCATTTCAAGGCCAAATGGGACTTGAAAACTATAAAGCAGAACTTGATGCCTTTATCAAACATACGCTAAATCAAAAATATAACGGAACATCGGCCCCGCAGCTTGCCATTGTATCTCCTATTGCTTTCGAAGATCTTTCCGGACAGTTTGACCTTCCCAATGGTAAAACTGAAAATAAAAATCTGGCGCTCTATGCCCGGGCAATGAAAGAAGTTGCAGCTAAAAACAAGGTGCACTACCTGGATGTTTTTACACCGACCAAACAATGGTATGAAACAAGTGATAAAGCACTAACGATAGATGGTTCTCAGCTTACTGATGCTGCGTATGCTAAATTCGGTCCTTTATTAGCTGATGGGATCTTTGGTAAAACAAAGGTAAAGCCTGGTATTGAAACCAATCGCAAATTAGTACACAATGCCGTACAGGAAAAAAACTGGATGTGGCATAATGACCTCAAGATACCTAATGGTGTTCATGTTTACGGACGCCGGTACAATCCCTTTGGGCAGGATAATTATCCCTCTGAACTAAAAAAGATCAGGGAAATGACGATCATAAGAGATCGGGCAATCTGGCTAGCGCTTAAAGGGAAAAAAATGGATCTGGATGCTGCTGATAAGAATACTACACCGCTGCCAAAGATTGAAACAAATTACAATCCTGATAAAAATGGCAGTCTGAAATACCTGTATGGAGAAGAGGCCTTAGCTAAATTTAAATTGCCTCCGGGATATAAAATCAATCTGTTTGCTTCTGAAGTAGAATTTAAAGATGTTGAGAACCCTGTCCAGTTATCATTTGATAATAAGGGTAGACTTTGGGTTGCAACTATGCCGACTTATCCTCACTGGCAGCCTGGAGATAAAAAACCGAATGATAAAATTATTATTCTCGAGGATACTAATGGTGATGGCAAGGCCGACAAACAAACAACTTTTTTAGATGGCATTCATTTACCAGTAGGCTTCGAAATAGCCCCTGAAGGTGTTTATGTTTCACAGGGCACCAATCTGGTATTGTACAAAGACACCAATGGCGATAGTAAAGCTGATTCGAAAGAAATTCTTTTGAGTGGTTTTGATGACCATGATACCCACCATGCGCATCATGCCTATACCACAGACCCTTCGGGTGCAATTTACATGGGAGAAGGAGTCTTCTTACATACGAATGTGGAAACGTCTTATGGTCCGGTACGTGCCACTAATGGCGGATTTTACAGATTCAATCCTGCCCGGCGTCAATTGGAGCGGACTGCACAACTATCCATCCCCAATCCATGGGGTATTGCCTTTGATGAATGGGGGCAGAACTTCTTTGCTGAGACCTCAGGGCCGGATGTTCTTTGGATGATGCCAGGATCTGTAAAGCCAAGATATGGGGTTGCCACCCATAAATCAACCAACCTGATCGAAGATAAGCATCGGGTACGCCCAACCTCCGGACTTGAGTTTATTTCGAGCCGGCATTTTCCGGATGAAGTACAGGGTGATATGCTGATTAATAATACCATTGGCTTTCTGGGTACCAAAGAACATGCCATGCAGGAAAAGGGTACTGGCTATGCAACCAAACACCGGCAGGATCTGCTGGTATCTGAAGACAGGAATTTCCGCCCGGTTGATATGGAATTTGCTCCGGATGGCTCCCTTTATGTCGTGGATTGGCATAATGTGCTGATTGGGCATATGCAGCATAATGTACGTGATCCATTGCGCGACCATTCCCATGGACGTATTTATCGCATCACCTATCCTTCCAGACCATTGGTAAAACCGGCTAAGATAGATGGCGCAAGCATTGAACAACTTCTTAATAATCTTAAGTTACCTGAATACCGTACCCGCTACCGCACACGCAGGGAACTTCGCGGACGTCCGGTTAATCAGGTCCTTGCTCAAATCACAAGCTGGACCGCTAAACTTGATAAGAAGGACCCGCATTATGAGCATCATCTGCTGGAAGCATTATGGGTAAGCTGGGGACTTAATAAGGTCGATCAGAAACTCCTTCATCAACTACTTCAGGCAAAAGACTATCGGGCACGTGCCGCTGCTGTGCGTGTTTTAAGATACACAGGCCATCAGGTTGCTGATCAGACAGACTTGCTGATGCAGGCAGCCAGAGATGTTCATGGCCGGGTCAGGCTGGAGGCTATAGTAGCTGCTTCATGGCTTGAAAAGGACAAGGGACTGCCAATTGTCAAAGAAGCAGGCAAAATGCCTCTGGACGAATGGATGCTGCCTGCGTATGAAACAGCCATTGCTCACCTCAATGGATATGAACGCGCAGTTAAAAAGGAAGAGCCCATTTTAACCGATCTTAAAGGAGCTGAACGCGAGCTTTTCGTCAAAGGAAAAGCAATTTATGCTCGCGATGGTTTTTGCAATACCTGTCATCAGGGTGATGGGAAAGGCCTTGGAAGCTCAGGCTTCCCTCCTCTTGCAGGTACCAGCTGGGCTACCGGCAGCGAAGAGAGACTTATTAAACTCGTACTGAAGGGGCTACATGGCCCAATCGAAGTACTTGGCAAAAAATATCCCGGACAGGTACCAATGACTCCTTTTGCAGGAATGCTAAACGATGAAGAAGTTGCAGCTGTATTGACCTATGTTCGAAATTCATTTGGAAACAAAGCATCAGCGATCTCTCCGGAGAAAGTAAAAGTCACGAGATCTGCAATTAAAGAC
>JBAZCD010000164.1:651-6700 GCA_041671205.1 Pedobacter sp. | reverse complement strand
ATTAGCATCTGAATACCATTTTTTGACATGATGCCTTTTGGCATAATCTTCTGCCAATACTTTATCCCGTCGCATAACAGCGGCCAGTGAAGAGTTCGGAACCCGGTTGAATGCCGGTCCGCTTTTTACTTCAGTTACATTGCCGCAGCCAATAATACCCCAGATTATCTGATCCATTTTTTTTACTTTTCTGTAACGCTGACAGGGTTTTAAACCCTGTCAGCGTTACGAAAATAAATATTTTCAGTCAACAAATTTGTATACGGCCGGGATCAATGTGTAAACGGTAGCAAAATGAAATTTTGAACAAGAAAAAACCCTGCTCTATAAATAAGGCAGGGTCCAGGTTAGTATAAATGGTTAGTTAATCTTACTTCACACCTGAGATATGCTGAACAAGGTCGATCAGCTTATTGGAATAACCCCATTCATTATCATACCATGCAACAACCTTAACAAAGTTGTCATTCAGGGCAATTCCGGCTTTTGCATCAAAGATTGAAGTACGGGCATCTCCAAGGAAATCTGTGGATACAACATCTTCGTCAGTGTATCCTAAAATTCCTTTCAGTTCACCTTCAGATGCTTCCTTCATCACCTTTTTAATTTCTTCATAGGTTGCAGGTTTATTTAAACGAACGGTCAGATCAACAACTGATACATCAGCAACAGGAACACGGAAGGACATACCGGTTAATTTCCCCTTTAATTCCGGAATAACCAGAGTAACAGCCTTAGCCGCACCGGTTGAAGAAGGAATGATATTCTGGTAAGCACCTCTTCCACCTCTCCAGTCTTTCGCCGACGGACCGTCAACTGTTTTCTGGGTAGCAGTGGCTGCATGTACCGTTGTCATTAATCCTTCAAGGATACCGAAATTATCGTTCAAAATTTTTGCAAGCGGGGCAAGACAGTTTGTGGTACATGAGGCATTAGATACGATCGTTTGATCTGCCCTCAGTTCTTTATGATTTACACCCATAACAAATGTAGGGGTATCATCTTTAGCGGGAGCAGACAGTACCACTTTTTTGGCACCGGCCTGTATATGTTTTTGAGCATCAGCCTGAGTAAGGAACAAGCCTGTTGATTCAATGATCACTTCAGCTCCAACTTCATCCCATTTTAAGTTTGCAGGATCTTTTTCTGCAGTTACACGGATGGTTTTTCCATTCACAACCAGATGGCCGCCTTCAACACTAACTGTTCCATTGAACTTACCATGTGTCGAATCATATTTTAGCATATAGGCCATATAATCCGGTTCAACGAGGTCGTTAATTCCAACCACTTCAATACCATCACGTTCAATTGCAGCTCTGAAAGCTAAACGGCCTATTCGGCCAAATCCATTGATTCCAATTTTCATTTTATTTATTGTTTTTTAGCAGAGGTGTTATTTGAAAGAGCTTTACTGATGTTTTTACAACAAAATGCTCCTGCTGATTTCACCGTTTATTAATTTTTGTTAGCGTAATATTTTAATAAGTTATATATGGGCTCTTTAATAACAGAGCTGACCTTTAAATTATTGTTCTTTGCCGCTTCATGCAGATATTCCTGAAATCCTGCAGCTACTGTACCAACCATATGTAATGGCACATCCAGGTACTGTGTTTTCAGTGGGATAATGTATGTCTTAAAATAGCGATCAAAACCATCAATAACCATTGTTCTTACAAAACGGTCATTCCCGTTTTCTATTAGAAAATCGGCAAATGAACTCAGGAATAATGAAGGCTGCGGCTGACGGTAGACTTTATCCAGAATTTGAGTTCTGTCAAGATCGTATTTCTTCCTGAATTTGAGTTCGAACTCCTCAGGCATAAGATCATTTAAAAATGATTTCAGCAAACGTCTGCCCAGCCAGTTGGAAGAACCCTCATCCCCGAGAATATATCCCAGACCATAATTATTCTCTATAACTTTTTTTCCATCGAAATAAGCTGCATTTGATCCGCTTCCCATAATACCCAGAATTCCGGGGTCGTCTCCGCTTGCAGCCAGTGCGGCAGCCTTCAGGTCGTGATCAACAACCACCCTGCTATATCTGAAGAAACTTTCCAGAGCATTGGAAACAATGGTCTTACGTTCTTTGGAGGATGCTCCGGCTCCGAAAAAATAGACCCATTTTATTTTTTCGGCATTGTTTATTAAGTGGATATTTTTATTCAGAAAATGCGTGATATAATGTTCATCATTAAAAAACGGGTTGATACCGGGAGTTTTGAATTCTGAGACGGTCTTCCCTTTTTCTGACAGTTTCCAGTCAGCGTGCTTTGATCCACTATAAACTACTGCAATCATATATCAAATAGCTAATACACTTACCATTTCCATTAAATCTTCCTCCAGTTTAAAATGTGTATAATTTAATGCTTCCTTAAGAGGTGTCATCATAACTGAATTTCCTCGCAAACCAACCATCTGACGGCTTCCTCCTGCAAGTAAACCTTTAACTGCCGCATAACCCAGACGGCCTGCAAGCACTCTGTCAAAACTGCTCGGACTACCCCCACGTTGTAAATGCCCTAATATAGTGACTTTGACATCGTAAAAATCAAATTTTTCTGTTACACGTTTAGCAAGCTGATAGGCGCCTCCACTTTTATCACCCTCTGCAACGATTACAATACTAGAAGTCTTTTTGTTCCTGGCGTCACCTGATAATTTCTTAATGAGCTCATCAATTGCAGTTTCACGCTCAGGCAGCAGCACTGCTTCTGCACCACCTGCAATTCCCGATCGTAATGCGATGCAGCCTGAGTCGCGCCCCATAACCTCTATAAAAAAAAGCCGGTTATGTGATGCAGCAGTATCCCTGATTTTATCAATTGCCTCAATGACTGTATTTGTAGCTGTGTCAAATCCCAGTGTAAAATCCGATCCGTAAAGATCATTATCAATTGTACCCGGGATACACATCAATGGGATGTTGAAACGTTCTGAAAGGCGTTCGGCCCCCTTTGCCGTTCCGTCGCCTCCAATGGCTATGAGGGCATCAATGCCATAAGCACTCAGATTTTTATAGGCCTTTTCAGTACCTTCGTCTGTCATGAATTCAATACAACGGGCTGTTTTTAATATGGTACCGCCAAGATGAATGATATTGCCAACTGAACGGGCATCCATGTCCCAGAAATCACTATCCAACATACCCTGATAACCCTTACGGATTCCAACTACTTCAACTCCCATGAATACCGCTGTCCTGACCACTGCCCTGATGCATGCATTCATTCCGGGTGCGTCGCCCCCTGAAGTAAATACACCGATTTTTTTTATTTCTGACAAATCTGATTATCAATATTTCATACGAATATAGTGTGTATTTTTTACACTAAGTAATTTTTCAATATTTTTTCACACTTTATGACTAAACCTTATATATTTAGTTTTTAAAATTTGTGTTTTGGGAACAACCCTGCCTAAGTTCGATTCGGTATTTTCTATTGATTGTGTAATATTTGGTTTCGATGAAGGAGAACTGAAGATTCTTCTCATTGAGCGGAATGAGGAACCATTCAAAGACTGGTGGGCTTTGCCCGGATATATTGTTGAGCAGGATGAAAGCATTGACCATGCGGCTGAACGTATTCTGTATGAGCTTACCGGACTAAGAGGTATTTACATGGATCAGTTTTACACCTTTGGGGATGTGAACCGGCATCCGCAGGGGAGGGTGATTACAGTTGCTTACTATGCCATGATCAGGCTAAACGGAAGTAAGGACCTGAAGCCGGTGAGTAATTATGCGTCAAAAGCAGTTTGGATTCCGGTTAATGATCTTCCAAAACTGGCATTTGACCATGAGAAGATCTTTACCAGGGGATTTGAAAAGATCAGACATAAGATTAGTTATCAGCCTATTGCATTTGAATTGCTGCCCGAGAAATTTACACTCACCCAACTTCAGCATCTTTATGAAGTGATTTTAAATAAAAAACTCGACAAGCGTAATTTCAGAAAGAAAATGCTCAACTATGGCATTCTCAAAGAATTGGATGAGAAGCAGAAGGGGGTTTCCTACAGGGCGGCAAAACTCTATAAATTTGATAAACGTAAATATGCGCGTTTATTTCAAAAGGAACTTACTTTCGGAAAATGATGGCCGAGAAGGCTCTCAATGACAAAGTTGGATCAAATTTACATGGATGAGAATGGCTCAGGGCCTTTGTGAGTGGTGCCCTGGAATCCTGCTATTGACCAGCTTAAACCACAATGGCGGGATTAACGCAGGAAGCAGCATGCTGGCATAACCGCTGAGCAGTACCGGACTTCCGGGATACGAAACCAGCTATCAGGTAGACCATAGGAGGCAAAGCCTTTCGCTTTACAGTGCTGCTTCTCAAGTTGCATCGACTGCTTTAATTGTCCGGCGATTGATCGAACCAGATAATGATAATAACTTTCTCCATATTTTGCCGTTACCGGATCAGAGTCGGTACCCACATATTTATGGTGGATCCGGAGATGGTGTATATAGAAATAGGGGTTAAGTACTGTAAATAAGAGAAAACGGCCTGTAAAATTCCAGGAATTATCTTTTCGGTGAATAAGTTCATGGGCAACCACGATGGCTAATATGCCTGAGGTTCCTGTAGGAATTGCAGGATCAGGTTCAAAAGTTGTGGAGTTGGGATAAAAATTTGATTTTAGAGGTTTGATAAAAACCTGCATGCACGAATCCTTTCAATCCCTATTAAGCCTGATCATTCCTGAGGGCGTCTCTGATTATTTTAAACTTATTAGCTATACTAAAGAAGCAGGCTCTATTCATATTTATATGGAAGAGATTAATAGTATTCCAATAGAATACCAGTCGCATTCCCTTCAATCAAAAGGATTTTTTAAGGAGATTATCCTGCAGGATTTTCCCATGCGAGGCAATGAGGTATTTCTGCACATTAAGCGCCGCAGATGGCTTAATTTAGACAGTGGACAGGTCGTATACCGCAATTGGGAATTAGTTGCTAAAGGAACGCGAATCACCAAGGATTTCGCGGCTTTTTTAAAAGCAGTCAGCCGATACGAAAGCACATAGCCTTCAAACCATCGGTTCATTTTATGGCATCAGTGGTAAAAAACTTCAACGATATTATCGGGATAAACTGAGTGAATTCCCCTTTTGGGAGCATAAAGATAACGCTCGCAAAGGACTGGTTTTTGAGCAGAATATTGGCCCCTTTTTATCAATTGATGAAACCTCGCTTTCGCACGGAGAATTGTATACCATAGTAACCAATAAGCAGGCAAAGGGTAAATCGGGAACACTGGTAGCGATTATGGAGGGGACTAAGTCAGAGAACATTATTCCATTATTGCAGAAAATACCTTTAAAACAACGTAATAAGGTGCAGGAAATAACATTGGATCTTGCCGGTAACATGAGCTTGATCGCCAAGAAAAGCTTTCCTAATGCCACCCGGGTAATCGACCGTTTTCATGTTCAGCAACTGGCAACAGAGGCTTTGCAGGAAATAAGAATAAAATATCGATGGGAAGCACTGGATGCAGAAAATCAGGCCTTAGAAACCGCTAAATCATCCAAAATAGCCTATGTCTCAGAAATACTTTCCAATGGTGATACTCTCAAACAGTTACTGGCTAGAGGTCGCTATCTACTCTACAAAAAAGAGGATAACTGGACCAGCGAGCAACAAGAAAGAGCCCAACTGTTATTTGAAAAATATCCGGCACTAAGGAAAGCATATGATCTGGCTCAAAAACTATCCTGGATATTCAGTAATACAAATGATAAATTATATGCTTTTGCCAGATTGGCTAAATGGAACGAACAAGTAGAGCAAGCAGGTTTTAAGTCCTTTAATACCATTTCAAGAACGATCATTAATCACCATAAAAACATACTCAACTACTTCGACAACAGAAGCACGAATGCATCGGCAGAATCGTTCAACTCTAAAATCAAAGCCTTCAGGGCACAGTATCGAGGTGTGGGTAATGTGAATTTCTTTCTCTTTAGGTTAACTAAACTTTATGCATAGTCCACAACTTTTGGGTGTGATCCTTAAAAAATCCCTTTCAA
>JBAZCD010000164.1:0-641 GCA_041671205.1 Pedobacter sp. | reverse complement strand
TTGGGTGTGATCCCATATTGTAAGCTTCCCCGAAACCCCCTATAGAACAAAAAAGAGGCTGTCCTTTTGAGACAGCCTCTTTAGATGTGGTACCAGCTGGAATCGAACCAGCGACACAAGGATTTTCAGTCCTTTGCTCTACCAACTGAGCTATGGTACCAGACCATACCCGTTTTGTTCGGGACTGCAAATGTAGTGTCTTTTTTGGTTTAAGAAAATAATATTTGAAAATTTCTTAACAGATTTAAAAAGACTCCATTTCAACAATGGGTAAGTCCTGAAACCATAAAATGCAAATACCTGAAGGTCAAATCTTAGCAAAAAGTAAGATATTACATTTTCAAAACTTTTGCCCAGATCGCCTCATCCACAGGGATTCCATTCAATTCATTTGACCGGCGTACTGCCATTGTATTCTCCCCCGGATAGCTGATTCGCCCTCCAGATCCTGCCGGAGCACTTGATTTTGTATACTGAATGATCTCATCAATAAGCTCCTGATGATAATCACTCTGATGCAGGCAGAGGAAAAACTGCGATACCCCTGATTCTTTGACAGTAGAATTAATCGCTGCTGTGGATTGCCCTCCGGAGATGGCGGTAAGCAAAACATCCAGCATCAAAGCCAGACCCGATCCTTT
>JBAZCD010000163.1:0-6733 GCA_041671205.1 Pedobacter sp. | reverse complement strand
TAGCATCTTTCGCCAATACCCATAACAGGTCGTTTGGATTGTGCAGCATCTTCCAGCTCATTGAGGGTTTGATAGCGGTCTCCCCCCATTACATAACTGTTAACGATAGTTGTTCCAGTACCGATACGCGTCCTGATTCCGATAACTGAGCGTTCTATTCTGCTTGCATTAATGATACATCCATCAGAGATTATGGTTTTTTCTAATGTTGTTCCTGATATTTTTGATGGCGGCAACATTCTGGCTCTGGAATATATAGGCCTTTTATCGAAAAGGTTAAATTCAGGAATATCATCTGTCAATCCAATATTCGCATCGAAGAAAGAGTGAATATTACCAATATCTGTCCAATAACCCTCAAACTTGTAACTGAGTACTTTATGTTCTCCGATAGACTGAGGAATAATTTCCTTACCGAAATCAGTCCTCGTATTGTTCTCGAGTAGATCAAAAAGTAATTTTTTATTGAACAGGTAAATACCCATTGATGCCAGATATTCCTTTCCCTTTTTTTTCAGTGCTTCTCCAACATCTGATTTCCATTCAGGTAGTAATTCCTTCTTTGGTTTTTCAATGAATGAGGTAATCAGGTTATTTTCATCAGCTTTCAGGATACCAAAATCACTTGCATCTTTGCCATTTACAGGAATCGTAGCAATACTGATTTCTGCCCCGCTCATTTCGTGATTTCTGACCATTTCCCCAAAATCCATTTGATACAACTGGTCTCCGGATAGAATCAGGACATAATCACAATTGTGTTGTACTATATGACCAAGACTCTGCCTGACCGCATCTGCAGTGCCCTGAAACCAGGTACTATTACCCGGTGTTTGTTCGGCAGCGAGAATATCTACAAATGCTTCACTGAAAAAACTGAAATGATAGGTATTTTTAATATGCTTATTTAAGGAAGCAGAATTAAATTGAGTCAATACGAAAATCCGTTCAATCCCCGAATTCAGGCAATTAGAAATTGGAATATCCACCAATCGGTATTTTCCAGCAATTGGAACGGCTGGTTTTGAACGGGTATCAGTCAGAGGATATAAGCGGGAACCTTGTCCACCACCCAGGACAACAGATATTACTTTAGAATTCATTTCAATCATTGCTCAAGCTTTTATAAAGATTAATATATTCTTCTGCCGATTTGTCCCATGAAAAATCAAGTGACATTAGTTTTTTTCTTATCAGAGTCATTCTTTCAGGGTCTTCATAAACCTCACAGGCTCTTCCGATTACTGTTTTTATACTTTGTATGCTCAGCTCGTCAAAATTGAGTCCGTAACCTCCAGCCTCTTTTAAATCGATCACAGTATCTTTTAAACCACCAGTTTTATGAACAACAGGTATGGTTCCATATCGCATAGCATATAGCTGGTTTAAACCGCATGGCTCCACCCTTGATGGCATGATCAAAAAATCAGCACCAGCATAGATTCGATGTGAAAGCATTTCATCATATCCGATATAAACCCCGTACTGCTTTTTATATTTTAAGGAGAGATCTTTTAATTCCTTTTCAGTTTTCGGATCTCCTGAACCTAAAATAAGAAAACTTAGTTTTCCTTTATAGGTATCCAGGCAGGATGCAATAGTTTCCGGAAGCAGATCTGCGCCTTTTTCTCCAACCAGCCGTCCTATAAAGACGACAAGTGGTTTTGTACTGCTCAGACTAAACTCTTTGCAGAGCTGTTTTTTATTTTCTTTTTTACCGGCATTGACTCCATCGGCCGAATAGGTTTTGAAAATCATCGGATCAGTTGCCGGATCCCAAACCTGGGTGTCAATGCCATTGATAATTCCTGAGCCTTTGGCTTCCTCCATCCGGAAGAGTTTCTCCAGTCCGTTCGAATTGATTGATAATTCTTCCAGATAACTGGGTGAAACCGTGGTATATTTCCAGCAGCATTTAACCGAAGCTGCCAGTGAGTTAATGCAGTTTCCCCAATCTAAAAGCCCGGCTTTGCTCAGGTCAAACGCAGGCAGCCAGGAAATCTTATCCCATCCAAACCAACCCTGATACTGTCCGTTATGAATGGTACAAACCGTAGGTATTGATGCCAGATTTTTATAAGTAAGGGTATGTGAAAGCAAAAAGGGAATAAGACCGGTATGGTGGTCATGGCAATGAATAATATCAGGTTTTTTGTCTGATTTGCTGATCCAGTCTAAAAATGAGAGCTGAAAGCCGATGAATTGTTCTATTTCATCGGGGTAACAATATATTTCTTTTCTGTCGAGTAGTCCGGGGATATAAATGAGATAAAGCTCAAAACCGAGAATTTTGTTTCGTTCTTTGAGCACACTATATTCAAGGGTTTTAGTTCCTAAAATTACTGTTGATTTAAATACGGGATCAAAGGTGTTTTCCTGAACGAACTTACGATCATAATAAGGCATCACTACCGATGCATTCAGTCCGGCTTCACAAAGGTATTTAGGCAGCGCACCAACCACATCCCCAAGTCCGCCGACTTTGGCAACCGGGTAGCATTCTGCGCTGAGGTGCATGACATTCATAAACGAATATTGAAAACTGAATTTAAGAAATGTAAACTACAAAACTTAATATGGTATACTTATTCCAATAATATAACAAAATATCAGCCGATATTCAAATGCTGCACAACTACGATTTTATTAATGAGCTTCCAGCCAGTTTCGGCCTTCACCAACCTCAACCAGAATTGGCACCTCCATTTTAATAGCATTTTTCATTCGCTCAGTGACGATCGATTTCATGATCTCGGTTTCATTGATCAGTACATCAAACACCAATTCATCATGTACCTGCATCGTCATTTTCGAACCCAGTTTATGATCTTTTATATCCTGATGAATTCTGATCATCGCAATTTTGATCATGTCTGCTGCCGATCCCTGAATCGGTGCATTGATCGCATTTCGCTCTGCAAAGCCCCGGACGGTCTGATTGGCCGAATTAATATCCCTGAGGTAACGTCTTCTACCCATAATAGTTTCCACATACCCATTTTCACGTGCAAAGTTCATGGTATCATTCATATACTTCTTAATGCTGGGGTAGGTATTGAAATAGTTTTCAATAATTTCTGCAGCTTCCTTTCTGGGGATACCGAGATTTTGTGATAGACCAAAAGCCGACTGTCCATAAATGATTCCAAAATTAACGGCTTTTGCATTCCTTCTCTGGGTTGAATTTACGTCCTCCAACTCAATTCCGTATACTTTTGCGGCTGTTGCAGTATGAATATCCAGTCCGTTTACAAAAGCCTCCATCATGTTCTCATCCTTGCTGATCTCAGCGATAATCCTCAGTTCGATCTGGGAATAATCTGCTGATAATAAAACATGTTCGTTATCTCTCGGAATAAAGGCTTTTCTGACTTCCCTGCCCCGTTCTGTGCGGATAGGAATATTCTGAAGATTCGGGTTGTTCGAACTCAGACGTCCGGTTGATGCCACAGCCTGGTTGTAGGAGGTGTGAATCCGCCCGGTTTTCTTATTAATCATCTGCGGTAAGGCATCCACATAGGTGGATTTAAGCTTTTGCAGTTGCCTGAAATCCAGAATATCAGCAACAATATCACTTTTGTTTGCCAGCCTCAGAAGTACATCTTCACCGGTCTGGTATTGCCCGGTCTTTGTTTTTTTAGCTTGCGGATCGAGCAGAAGTTTGTCGAAGAGTACTTCACCAAGTTGTTTTGGTGATGCAATATTGAATTTTACTCCTGCTTTTTCATAGATCGTTTTTTCAAACTGCCGGATGTCTGTTTCAAGAGTTTTGGAAAATTCGGCAAGTGCATTCTGGTCAATCCGGACTCCTTCATGTTCAATATCAGCCAGGACATAGATCAGCGGATTCTCAATTTCTTCGGCCAGTTTCCAGGCGTTGACAGATTTCAGGATGGGTTCGAAGACATTTTTTAATTGCAGGGTGATATCAGCATCTTCCGCTGCATACTCTTTTACCTTTTCAACATCCGCATCCCTCATGTTTCCCTGACTCTTACCTTTATCTCCGATCAGTGTGGTAATGCTTACCGGACTATAATTCAGGTAGTTTTCTGCCAGCAGATCCATGTTATGACGCGAATCCGAGTCAATCAGATAATGTGCAAGCATGGTGTCGAAAAGCTCACCCTGTATGTTGATGTCATACCATTTAAGAACCAGGATATCATATTTAATATTTTGCCCGATTTTAGAAATAAGCGGGTTCTCTAAAACAGATTTAAACTCTGTTAAAATAGTTCTGCATTCATTCTGGTCTGCCGGAAGTGGAACATACCATGCTTCACCTTGTTTAACACTGAATGAAAGTCCAACAAGTTCGCAATTGTTGGCATCAAGTCCGGTAGTTTCAGTATCAAAACAGAAGAAGCTATGGTCATTGAGTAAGCGAACGAGGCTGCTTCTTTTCTCTGCATTATCCACCAATTGATAATTATGATCGGTATTGCTGATGTTTTTGAAACTTAACGGCATTTGAGGAAGGCTTGTTTCTTCTCCTTTATTTGAATTGGCAGGTTCCTGCACCTCATGATTTCCAAACAGATCCATTTGCCCGGAAGAAGGGCTGGATTTTATATCTGCAATGCTGAATTCATCACCAAAAACTCTTTTTCCAAGTGTACGAAACTCCAGTTCTGCGAAAAGGGGTTCCAGTACGTCCCGATTTGGTTCATCAACGTGTAAAGCATCCACATCAAGATCTACTGGCGCATTCAGCATGATGGTAGCCAATTTTTTTGAGATCAGGCCCTGCTCTGCGAAGTTTTCAACGTTTTCCTTCAGTTTTCCTTTCAGCTCGTGGCTATTACTGATAATGTTTTCTATTGAACCATATTGCTTGATCAGCTGTTTGGCGGTTTTTTCGCCTATCCCGGGTATTCCGGGGATATTGTCCACTGCATCACCCCATAGTCCCAATATGTCAATAACCTGCTCAACACGATCAATTTCCCATTTATTGAGGATCTCTTTCACTCCCTGTATTTCCATTCCATTTCCCATTCGTGCGGGTTTGTAAATGAAGATATTTTCTGAAACAAGCTGTCCGAAATCCTTGTCGGGTGTCATGCAGTAAACTGTAAACCCTTCCAGTTCTGCTTTCTTGGCAAGCGTACCAATCAGGTCGTCAGCCTCATAACCATCAGAAAATATAACGGGGATATTAAATCCTTCGATCAGGCGTATGATATATGGAATTGCTGTCGAAAGATCCTCAGGCATTGTCTGCCGGTGAGCTTTATACTCAGTGAAATCAGTATGTCGTTCTGTCGGTGCGTCGGTATCAAATACTACGGCCATATGACTTGGATTTTCTTTTTTGAGAACTTCCAGCAGGGTGTTTGTGAAACCCATGATGGCCGAAGTGTTCAGTCCACCTGAGGTGAATCTGGGACTTTTACTCAGTGCGAAATGGGCTCTGTAAATCAGTGCAAACGCATCTAAGAGAAATAGTTTTTTCATCAGTGTTGTTGTTTTCTGATTATAATTCCGGGAATTTTCCTTGTAATGTATTTATCCGGCTATACAGCCTTCAATATGGTCATTAACCATTCCGGTTGCCTGCATATGGGCATAACAAATAGTTGTTCCAAAAAATTTAAAGCCTCTTTTTTTCATATCCGCACTGATGCGGTCTGAAAGTTCTGTCTTTGCCTGCAAATCTTTGTGGCTGTTCAGTTTATTTTTTATTGGCTTTTTATCGGGTAAAAATCCCCAGATATAGTCGGAAAATGAACCGAATTCTTTTTGAATCTCCAGAAATAGTCTGGCATTGCTGATTGCAGCATTTACTTTGAGCCGGTTTCTGATGATCCCTTCATCCTGTAATAAACGCTCAACATCAGCCTGGGTAAAAGCGGCAACCCGGGAAGCATCAAAATTTGCGAATGCTTTCCGGTAATTTTCGCGTTTTCGCAGGATAGTGATCCAGCTGAGTCCGGCCTGAGCACTTTCCAGAATTAAAAATTCGAATAGTACCTGATCATCATATACGGGTTTACCCCATTCTTCATCATGATATCTGACGTAAAGAGGGTCAGTGCCGCACCAGGCGCATCTGACAATATTTTGATCTTGATTCAAGGTTTAGTTTATTTAAAGATAACTACAAGGCTTCCATTAATTTAACTTAAAAATACGATAAGGTTCAGGATAAATTACTGTTGAGCTCTTGCCAATATTCAAGAGCTCTCCGGTAATGAGGAATAACAATAGAACCTCCTACCAGATTTGCGATCATAAAGATCTCATTCATTTCAGTATGGCTTACCCCTTCATCATAGCACTTTCCGAGATGGTATTTAATGCAATCATCGCAGCGTAAAACCATTGAGGCTACCAGCCCGAGCATTTCTTTTGTTTTAACATTCAGTGCACCATCTGCATAGGTTGTTGTATCGAGCGCCATGAAACGTTTGATATTAGTATCAGCAGTATCCATAATGCGTTCATTCATCCGGGTACGGTAGCTGTTGAATTCATCGATCATTTTTCCCATATTCTAATACAATTATATTTTTTAAGCTTTGCCGGCTTTTAGAGTTCAAGCTCAATAGCAGGATCCCAGAATATATTTTTGAAATCAACAACCTTGTCATTCTCTACTTTAACTCCTTCGTTTTCAAGTAATTGTTGCATCATGTCTGCAGAGCCGAAATGAAATTTACCGGTGAGCAAACCATTTCTGTTCACTACCCGCTGGGCAGGTACTGGTGGAAAGGTCGTATGTGCAGCA
>JBAZCD010000162.1:0-6798 GCA_041671205.1 Pedobacter sp. | reverse complement strand
CCATGATGTACCGCAGGCAACAATAACAATCCGGTCTACATTTTTTAGTTTCTCTGCATATTCTTTAATACCGCCTAATTGTACATAACCCTCAGCAGGATATATACGCCCCCTCATACAATCTTTGATGGAACGTGGCTGTTCATAGATTTCCTTGAGCATGAAATGGTCAAATCCTCCCTTTTCAAGCATTTCAAGTTTTAATTCCAGTTCCTGGATATAAGGGATCTGAATAACATTGTCGATGTTTTTGATCAGAAGTTCATCCCGTTTGATATAGGCGATCTCATTATCATTAAGGTAAATGACATTTTTAGTGTACTCTATGATTGGAGAAGCATCTGAAGCGATAAAATATTCACCATCCCCAACGCCGAGGACCATCGGGCTGCCTTTACGTGCAGCGATAAGTTCGTCAGGCTCATCCCGGTTCATGATCACGATAGCATATGCCCCGATCACTTCATTCAAAGCGATTCTGACTGCTTCTCTGAGATTAAGATCAGTTTGTTGCTGTATATCTTCAATCAGGTGAATGAGGACTTCAGTATCAGTGTCGCTTTTAAAAACGTGGCCTCTGGATAAAAGAGTCTCCTTCAGGGAAGAATAGTTTTCAATAATGCCATTGTGGATAATAGCCAGTCGCCCCTCACCGGAGGTATGGGGGTGTGAATTACGGTCGGAAGGTTCACCATGGGTTGCCCATCTGGTATGCCCCATTCCAATTTTTCCGTTCAGGTTTTCGCCTTCAACTGATTTCGCAAGTTCACTTACCTTACCGGCTTTTTTGAAAATACTAAGCTTTCCGTTCATTAGCGCAATACCTGCGCTGTCATAACCCCGGTATTCAAGTCGTTGTAATCCTTTGATGATAACAGGCCAGGCATCACGATGCCCAATATAACCAACTATTCCACACATAATTTCAAATTATTATAGTGCCGAAACTACCAATTTGGTTCTATATAAGAAAGGGTCTGAAGAACTTAAATTAATTTATCTTACTGTAAATAATATTAAGCTTCATTTTGTAGGCCACACCTGATTTCCCGCTTCCGATTACAGATCCGCCTGCAGAGTTTCCTGAGACTACAGGACCACCGGAGCGGTTAAAATCTGTACTGATAGGAGCTATAAAGGTGTCGTATTGTTTCAGCTTGCCTTTTAAGATATCCTGAATATAGGTAGTGATCAGAAATTTGTAGCGTTTATTTACCGGATCATAAAAACCGCCGAAGTCGGCATCCGTTAAAGATACAGCCGGGTCTGTACTGAAGTCGGGAATAAATTGCCTTTGGCTTGCAATATCTGTACGGTACATCAGAAGTCGTGATGCAGGTTTAAACGTATCTGTACCTCCAACAACAGAAACAATAAGTTCTGCTTTATTGATGGTAATATTTCCAAGACTTTTTAACTTTTCAATATATGGAAAGCGAATTTTGGTTCGCAGCCCGGCTAAACCTTGTACATAGGTGAAATTTTGTTGAGTTCCGGGGTTGCTCAGTTGAGCAGGAATGTTCGTACCGGTATAATCATGTCTGAAATCGGCAATTACAGGTACGGAGTTATTCACGATCGGGAATTTGTGAAGAGTAGTATCGATCGTTGTACCGCTTTGACTCTTATAATAGACTTCCAGTCTGCTGGAGTCGGTCAGGTTAAAAAACACAATTCCTCCAGGGCCACTGCTTTGAGCTTTGTTTACTGTAAGATACAGTCCTTTGATCGCTTTATTCAATAGCTCATTCGTGCTCAATGTAGCTGCAGGAGCATTCAGGAAATTTGAGGTAATAAAAGCGGAACTGATTGGAATACGAATCTGAGGTGCTTTACTCTTTTGAATGTCGGCCTTGCCTGTTAAGATTTCAGTTACTTTTACACTGTCATTTATATTGAATCGCTGGTTTTTACTTCCAATAATTGTGGAACTATAACTCTGGGGCTGCGCATTATTATAATATAGATTAGTTGCACTAAGCACATTATTCAGCTGATGAACTTCGACCTGAAAATTAGTAGTACTGTCGCCATAAAAACTCTTAGCATAGTGAAGAACCAGAACAGCTGAATCTAAAACCGGGGAAGTGCCGAAGCTAAGCCCCGGAGGATCCAAAGTCAATGACAAGGCAATGTTGGCGGTAGTTTTTCCAAAAATCGGATCTGTGAGATATCCAAGCGGATATTTGTCCAATGTATTGGTTATCACACTGTCTTCCTTAACAGTTGCAGCGGTAACTGTTATTGTGTCGGTAAAGCTGCCTTTAACTTCAGTAGCGGGGTCAACATCAAGGCCAATCGAATCTGTACTCTGACAGCCACTTAAAATAAAAAGACTTATCAACAGCGTTAATAAGTCCAGTTTGTATAATTTCATCCGTATTACATTAATTTTTAAAAGCTTGTGGGACCCTCTGTATCTATACTGGCAACCATTAATCCGGTCTTCAATCCGGGCCATTTGCTTAATTACGATTATGCTAATGAAACAAGTTCTTCGTTCGCAATTTCTTCGTAAAGGTTATAATAATTTTCGTAATCTGAAGTGGAATTGAATTCCAGAAGCGGTTTATTGGTTTTTTTAACAAACTTTAACACTTCTTCATTAATATTTTCACACGCACATACTACAGCATCTGAGTATGAAATTGCCCCAATGTTCAGGGCTGTATTTGTAGCATTAGTATACATTTCTGTATGTTCTGCACTCATACCGTTCATGATTGCCTTTGTTGCGAACTCTGCACTGAGCGAGGTGTCAAAATTGTCTTCATACAGAGAATAAACCACTTTTGAATTTTTAAAAGTTGGATCATCTTTATAAAGAGTTTTTAAATAAGCAGTGACCAATGCACTCATCCAGCCATGGCAGTGTACCACATCGGGTGACCATCCAAGCTTTTTAACAGTTTCTAAAGCGCCTTTACAGAAAAATATGGTTCTTTCGTCATTATCCGCATAGAATTTATTGTTGTTATCGGTAAAGACATGTTTCCTCTGGAAATATTCCTCATTATCAAGAAAATATACCTGCATACGTGCCGAAGGAATAGATGCAACTTTGATAATTAAAGGGTTGTCATTATCATTTATGATGATATTCATGCCCGAAAGTCGTATTACCTCATGAAGTCTGTTACGACGTTCGTTAATATTGCCAAAACGTGGCATCAGGATACGGATTTCAAATCCTTTATCCTGCATGGCCTGTGGTAAGTGACGGGTAATCTCAGAAATTTTGGTAAGCTCGAGGAAAGGCGACATCTCATGCGTAATAAAAAGAATCTTCGTTTTTGCCATCTCCGGTTTGATTAATTTGAAGTTAAGAAAAGTTTTCGAAGAGCAAAGGTAATCATTATCTTATGAAATATCAATGATTTACGCAAGTTGTTTTGGTTCTGTTTAAGTATTTAACCATTTTTGAGCCCAGTTAAATCATTATACAATTTGAAAATTTTCAGCAGCAGAGAGGCTATTCACAGCTATCTGGATGAGTTAAAATCTGCAGGTAAATCCATAGGGTTTGTTCCAACAATGGGAGCATTACATGCAGGTCACTTATCCTTAATTGAAGCAGCCCGCAAACAGGCTGACATTATTGTATGCAGTATCTTCGTAAACCCTACACAGTTTAATGATAAAAAGGACCTGGAGAACTATCCCAGACCGATTGAAGATGATCTCAGGGAACTCAGGGAAAGCAAATGTGATGTGTTGTTTCTTCCTGAAGTTGATGAGATGTATAATCGTTCGGACTTCTGGAATATTGAACTTGACAATCTGGATAAGATCCTGGAAGGAAAGCTCAGGCCAGGTCATTATCAGGGAGTTACACAGATCGTAAAAAAATTGTTTGATACAGTGAATCCCGATCTTGCATTTTTTGGTCAGAAGGATTATCAGCAGATTATGGTGATCTCTCACATGGTCAAAGAGTTGCGAATCCCTGTAAAACTGATTATTTGCCCGATTATCAGGGAGAGAGACGGGCTTGCCATGAGTTCAAGGAATATTTATTTGACTCCTGAAGAAAGGCAGCAAGCCCTGGCTTTATTTAAGGGGCTCTCAATGGCCAAAGACTTATTCAAGTCAAAAACGATTTCTCAAATAAAGAAAGAATTAGGCGCTTTTCTTAATTCCAGTCCGGGAATCGAGACTGAATATTTTGAAATTTTTAATGCCCGTACTTTTGAGCCTGTATCTACAAAAAGGGCAGCAGTTATAATTGCTTTGGTTGCTGCCAGAATAGGGAAGATCAGGATTATTGACAATATGTACCTGAATTAAGAATAAAATATCTTGAGAGCATCCTTAATAGTATATTTCAGGTATTTGATATTCCTCTTAATTGGAATTTTGCTGCTGGTATCGGCCTTCAGAGGGCAGGATTTGAACAAAATGCTTTTTGAACTGCAGAAGGCGGATTTCAGCTGGGTCCTGCTTTCATTATTAGCCTGCCTGATGGCTCATGTCATCAGGGCTTACCGATGGAACTTAATGATCGGATCACTCGGTTTTGGAACCCCTAAATTATTAAATACTTTCTATGCAGTAATTATTGGTTATCTGGCTAATCTCGCTTTTCCCCGTATGGGAGAAGTAACCAGATGCGGTGTGATCCATAGAACTGATGGAATTCCGATAGTAAAACTGGTTGGTACTGTACTTGCTGAGCGATTAGCTGATTTGCTGATGCTGGGTATTGTTACGGCCCTGGCGATTTTGTTTCAATATAACCTGTTATCCGGATTTTTATATAACAAGGTTCTGAGTAAACTCAGCGGAAGGATTGGTGATCTTACGCTGCTGGTATTTGCATTCTTTCTGCTGGTTCTGGCTCTGATTTTCTTTTTTATTCTGATGAAAAAGAAAAAATGGGGAATTTCAGCCCGTATTTTTCAATTGTTTTCGGGTATGAAAACAGGAATCCTTTCTGTGAAAAATATTGACAACAAAGCAGGCTTTGTATTGAGTTCAGTGCTGATCTGGGTATTTTACGGACTTTCCTCTTACTGGTGTTTTTTTGCACTGAATGCTACATCTTCACTGGGCCCGGGGGCAGCACTTTCTGCTCTTGTTTTTGGAAGTCTGGCTATGATTGCACCGGTTCAGGGAGGTATCGGGGCCTTCCACTGGATGGTTTCAGAGGGCCTCACTGTTTATGGAATAACTAAAAGTGATGGCCTCGCCTATGCATTAT
Source organism: Pedobacter sp. (assembly GCA_041671205.1). GTDB lineage: Bacteria > Bacteroidota > Bacteroidia > Sphingobacteriales > Sphingobacteriaceae > Daejeonella. Next base: position 1,598 of record JBAZCD010000162.1, on the reverse strand, counting down.
TAATTCATACATCCCAAACATTAATTATCTTATTACTTGGAGCTTTTAGTTTATTTTTGCTTTTCATACGGTCAACCCAAAAAATGAAGAATGAGTAAGCTGGATATTATTAAAAAAAAGATCTGTACGACTGAGCAACTTCAGGCTAATCTGAATATTTGGCGCCTTCTCGGAAAGAAAATAGTGTTTACCAATGGCTGTTTTGATCTTCTTCATTTAGGGCATATTGATTATTTGTCGAAGGCTGCAGATCTGGGAGATAAACTGGTTATCGGACTGAACTCTGATGCATCTGCTTCCGCACTGAAAGGACCGGGCAGGCCTATTACCGACCAGGTTTCACGCTCTCTTATGCTGGCTTCGTTTTCTTTTGTGGATGCTGTTATTCTCTTCGATGAACCTACTCCACTGGAGCTGATACGCAGGGTTAGGCCCAATATTCTGGTTAAGGGAGCCGATTACACCATAGAACAGATCGTTGGAGCAGACCTGGTTTTGCAGAACGGAGGACAAGTTAAGACCATTGAATATCTTCCGGGATATTCCACTACTTTAATAGAAAAAAAGATCAGATCCACTTCCTGAATCTGAGGATTAATCCCGGATATTAGAGCTGTTTGCGATTTTCTTCAGATCCCGACAGACCAAAATCTGCAGAACTAACAGAAATATTTCTTAATATTTGTGCAGGAGCAAATACTAATCCCGCTTGAAACATTATTTTTGAGCAAAAAACCAATTACTATGCATTTTGAATTAACGGAAGAGCAGCTGATGATACAGCAGGCAGCCAGAGATTTTGCCAATAATGAGTTGAAGCCCGGGGTGATAGAAAGGGATGAACATCAGAAATTTCCACACGAACAGATCAAAAAACTTGGTGAGCTTGGTTTTCTTGGGATGATGGTTGATCCGAAGTATAATGGATCCGGGCTTGATACCATATCCTATGTACTGGCGATGGAAGAACTTTCAAAAATAGATGCTTCTGCTTCTGTGGTTGTTTCGGTAAATAATTCACTGGTCTGTTTTGGGCTTGAGAAATATGGCACTGAATTTCAAAAAGAAAAATATCTCAAACCTCTTGCAGCAGGGGAAAAAATAGGTGCTTTCTGCCTGTCAGAACCCGAAGCGGGTTCTGATGCCACTTCACAGCAAACAAGTGCTGTTGATATGGGCGATCATTATCTTCTGAACGGAACAAAAAACTGGATCACAAACGGTGGAAATGCCTCTACTTATCTTGTAATTGCTCAAACCAACCCCTCACAGAGGCATAAGGGGATCAATGCTTTGATCGTTGAGAAAGGTATGGAAGGGTTTACCATTGGTCCGAAAGAAAATAAACTGGGAATACGTGGTTCAGATACACATTCTCTGATGTTTACTGACGTTAAGGTGCCTAAAGAAAACCGTATCGGAGAAGAAGGATTTGGCTTTTCCTTTGCTATGAAAACGCTGGATGGCGGCAGGATTGGTATTGCATCTCAGGCCTTAGGTATCGCATCAGGAGCCTATGAGCTGGCTTTGCAATATTCTAAAGAACGGAGAGCTTTTGGGAAACCGATTTCAGGGCATCAGGCAATACAGTTTAAACT
>JBAZCD010000161.1:0-6801 GCA_041671205.1 Pedobacter sp. | reverse complement strand
GGATAAATCTAAAAAGCCGATCGATCATCCTTTTGGGCCTTATTCAGATAAATTCACTGAAAAACAACACAAATACGGGCCATTCAAACCTATAGCTGAAGAACAAAAGAAGAGAACTGAATCTGCAAAGGGAAATGCACCAGTTAAGATCTAAAAATAGAATTCCCGAATCAGGCAATATGGAAAATAACAGAAGGGGGTTTTTGAAAAAAATGGGCGCCATGGGCGCCGGTGCTGCACTGGTTTCTGCAAACCCGCTTTTGGCGATTGCAAATGAAGCTTCAAAAAGCAGTGCAGATGCATTGAATAAAGGGGAATTTACCCTTTCAATATTGCAAACTACCGATGTACATTGCCAGGTTCACCCGCATGATGAACTTTTTTGGGAAAATGATCAGGCTGTTTTCCGTAAGACAGGAGGTTATGCTCATCTGGCAACATACCTGAGAAAAGAGAAGAAAAGGAACCCGAATACCTTTATCATCGATACCGGAGATATGTTTCAGGGTAGTGAGCTTTCTGTAAAAACCTCAGGTAAAGCAATGGTTCCGGTATTAAATGAACTGGGTTACGACCTTTATTTGCCGGGTAACTGGGAGGTAATCTATTACAAAAAGGCTATGCAGACCTTGTTGGGGTCATTAAATGCACCGAAAGTTTGTGCCAATATGTATCATGATCTGGGTAATGGTAAAAAAGGTGAATTAATTTTTCAACCTTACCATATCTGGAATGCGGGGGGTGTAAAAATTGGTTTCCTTGGATATACTGACCCATTGGTCCCTGTTCGTCAGTCGCCGGGTTACAGTAAAGGAATTATTTATACCAAACCTGAAGAAAATCTGGCTCATTATGTAGATGTTCTGCGTAACCAGGAGCAATGTGCTTATGTTTTATTGCTGTCTCATCTGGGATTATCACAGCAGATTCATTTGGCTAATCTCCCTGATTGTGAGGGTATTGATTATATCTTAGGCGGCGATACTCATGAAAGGGTCAGAAAACCCATTCAGTGTAAATATTCAAAAGTAGTTGAACCGGGTGCTTTTGGTTCTTTTGTTGGAAAACTTGACCTGAAAATCAAAGATGGTAAGGTGATCCGGGATACCTATACGCTGGTTGAAATTGATTCTGAAAAATACAAAGCTGATCAGGAAATTTCCGAATTGATAGAAATTCATGAGCAGCCATTTGAAAGCGATATCAATCATATTGCCGGTTACAGTACATTGCCTTTGTACCGCTATTTTGTTATTGAAAATACGATTGATACGCTCATTCTGGATGCTTTAAAGTGGAAAATTAAGGAAGCTGATATCGTATTATCAAATGGTTTCAGGTTTTGTCCTCCGAACTCAAGCCCTGATGATACAGGTAATATCCCGATCACCAATGGTTATATTTTCGATATGCTTCCGGTGGATAGCGTGGTCAGAACCGGTTCGGTTACAGGAAAGCAGATCTTCGACTGGCTTGAAAGAGAACTGAATAATGTATTCGCCAAAGATGCTTCGCAACGTCTGGGTGGATGGGTGATCAAGTTTAAAGGAATGAAGATCAGCTTTAAGGCTTTTGAAGAAAATGGCCGGAGAGTTAAAGATGCGGAAGTTAACGGTATGCCGCTGGATCAGGGTAAAACATACAGGATCTGTGCATGTGAACGTGACGGAGATCCTGCAGATATGCTCTGCCGGATGAGGGGAGTGGTCAACCCGGCGAATACTCCTTTTACATTACACTCTGTTTTAAAAGAATATTTAAGTGTAAATTCACCGGTAAGTCCTGTTCCTCCTATGTCAGCAAAGGTTTTAGATGCTTCACAAACACTATTGACCCAGGTTACGGGTGTAGATTATCAGTTTCGCTAATTAATATTTTTAACATGAAAAGACTCCTTTTTACCCTCGTATTGTTTGCACTGTCAACTAATATCAATGCTCAGTCAGTAGCTGATCAAAACATTTATAAGGATCCCAGAGCTGCCTCTTACAAAGGACTTAAGATCGTTTTTCAACTTACTTCTGCTGATACGGTCATTCATCGAACACTCATGTCTCAGTTAAAGAATTACCTCGGGGTAGTCCCTGATATGCAGGCAGAGGTAGTTTGTCATGGTGGCGGATTAGAAATGCTGGTAAAAAGTACTTCTGTGGTGCAGCAAGAGATCAAAGCTCATGCCGATAAGGGGGTAAGCTTTGTTGCCTGTGAATTTGCTATGAAAAAAAGAAAAATTACAAAAGATCAGTTGATTCCTGGTGCAGGCTCGGTTATTTCAGGAGTTCTTGAAATAGCCAAAAAACAACAGGAGGGCTGGAGCTATATCAAGCTCTAATTTCCTTAATATTTCTCTTTTTTTAATTTTAATATGAAAAAATTCATATACGGACTTCTTTTGCTCTTATTTTTCCTGATTCCCGATGCAGTTTTAGCTCAGCATCAGGAAGTATCCGAGCGTCCTGAAATGTATAAAGGCGGGGAGGTGGACTCTGCAGTCAGCAAGTCTGTATTGGGTGCTTTCAAAAGCGGACGTGTGCAGGGTCATTTCAGGTATTTCGATATGGTCACTTTAAATGAGAAAGAACTGACTGATTATTACGCCAATGCTGCGGGGGGCGGACTAAGGTTTGAGACCGCAAAATTTCACAATTTCCAGTTCGGGATCAGTGGCTTTTATATTTTCAATGTGGGTTCTTCAGACATGACAAAGCCCGATCAGGCGAGCGGACAGTATAACCGCTACGAAATAGGGCTTTTTGACCTGGAAGATGCAGCTAACAAGAAAGATATAGATCGTTTAGAAGAATTCTATCTTAAATATAATTACAAAAAATCTTTCCTGATCTTTGGCCGTCAGCTGCTCAACACGCCATTTATTAACCTTCAGGATGGTCGAATGCGCCCAACCGGAGCCGAGGGGTTCTGGACAGAGATCAATGAGATTAAAAAAACCAAAATCGAAGCAGGATGGTTATATGGCATTTCTCCAAGAAGCACAACAAAATGGTATAGTATCGGAGAAACAATAGGTATTTATTCTGCGGGCCTGAATCTCGATGGTACACCCTCTCAATACAGTGAGCAAATTGAAAGCAAGGGAGTTGCTTTAATAGGTATAACTACTGTGCTGGGTAAAAAGATTAAGCTTCAGGGCTGGAATATGCTGACAGAGAATGTTTTTAATACAGCGATGTTGCAAACTAATCTTTCTTTCCCTTTAAAAAATAATTCAACTATGATTGCAGCTGCACAGCTAATTAAGCAGGATGCGATCCATGAGGGAGGTAACTCTGATCAGTCGGCAACGTATATTTTGAAAGGAGCCGGTTCTTTAAGTTTTGGAACAAAAATAGCCTGGAAAAATAAAGACTGGGAAACTTCCCTGAATTATAACCGCATTACAGCTAATGGACGTTACCTGGTTCCCCGTGAATGGGGCCGGGATCCATTCTTTACCTTTCTCCCGCGTGAACGGAATGAAGGTTTCGGAGATTTGGATGCAATAATGGCTAATGTGAATTACAATATCCCTAAATCGGGTTTTAAAACCTCTGTAGCAGCAGGTTACTATCATCTGCCCGATGTGAAAAATTATGCCCTGAATAAATACGGACTTCCTTCGTATACTCAGATAAATACAGATATTAGATATACCTTTGCTAAGTCTTTAAAGGGCCTCGAAGCTCAGCTTCTGCTCATTGCTAAGCTTAATAATGGTGAAACCTATGGTAACAGCAAGCTGATTATTAATAAAGTAAATATGTTTCAATCTAATTTTGTTTTAAACTTTCATTTTTAATGACGGCAAATTTGGATAAGCTCAAAAGTATTTTTGAGCCGCAATTAATACAGGAAATTCAGCAGTTCGGGATCTTTCAAACCTTCAAGGAGGGTGATTTAATTATGGATTACGGCAAATATGTCAGGATGATGCCGATTGTTTTGAAGGGTACTGTCAAGGTTTACCGTCTGGATGAAAATCAAAATGAAATTCTTCTCTATTATTTATCGAGTAATGAAAGCTGCTCCATGGCATACAGCTGCTGTTTAGAGGCTAAAAAGAGTGAAGTTAAAGCTATAGCTGAGGATAATGTAGAGCTGATCGCAATTCCTCATTTAAAGCTTGATGACTGGCTTTGTACCTATCCAAGCTGGAAGAATTATATCATGCGCAGCTTTAATGAACGTTTTATAGAATTATTAAAATCAATTGAAAGCATTGCTTTTCATAAGCTGGATGAACGCCTGATTGCTTACCTGAAGGAAAAGCAGCGCCTCAGCGGATCAAGTGTGGTTAAAGCATCGCACGGACTTATTGCCGACGAACTGGCAACCTCAAGGGTGGTTATTTCACGCCTTTTGAAGCAACTGGAAAATGATAAGAAAATCATTCTTTACAGAAATGAGATCAAGCTGCTTGCTTCGTTTTCATAAACCAACATTCCTGCCCGGCCCGGGCGGATCAGGATCCCTGAACTTGTTATCCTGATTCCAGTTCAGGATCATTAAAATTTTTTACGATATTGCTTTACTGAATGAACTTTGAATGAAATCTTAGATTCAGTAATTAGAGCAAATGAAAACATTTTTAGACCAGGATTTTCTTCTTGAATCAACAACTGCGCGAACCCTTTATCATGGTTTTGCCGCTAAATTACCCATTATAGATTACCATTGTCATCTCCCCCCTGATCAGATTGCTGCTGATTCAAATTTCAAAAACCTGACGCAAATATGGCTCTATGGCGATCATTATAAATGGCGTGCTATGAGAGCAAATGGTATACCTGAAAAGTACATTACAGGAGATGCCAGCGACTGGGAGAAATTTGAAAAATGGGCAGAAACAGTACCTTATACTTTTCGGAATCCCCTTTATCACTGGACTCATCTCGAGTTGCAGCGTTATTTTGATATATACGATATTCTCTCTCCAGCAACTGCAAGAAAAATCTATGACGAATGCAGCGCAAAACTTCAAACACCTGAATATTCTATTCGCCGGATGATTGAAAGAATGAAGGTAGAGAGCATCGGTACAACAGATGATCCGCTGGACGATCTTGCATTCCATCAGAAGATCAAAGCCGATGGCTTCTCTGTTGTGGTTCGGCCCTCATTCAGGCCGGATAAGGCTATGAATGCCGATAATTTAGTGGATCTTCATGCCTATATCCTTAAGCTTGGAGCAGTATCCGGACAAGAGATTGGCGCCTTCAGTCAGTACCTGAATGCTTTGAAGGGAAGACACGATTATTTTGCGCAAAATGGCTGTCTGGTTTCAGATCATGGTCTTGAACAGTTGAATTATACAGAATTTACTGATACTGAAATCGATCTAATCTTTGACAAGATATTGAAACAGGGAATTTTAAGTGCCGATGAAATACTGAAGTTTAAATCCTGTATGCTCCTCAATCTGGCCTTTTGGGACCACGAAAAAGGTTGGGTCCAGCAATTTCACCTCGGCGCATTGAGAAATAATAATTCCAGATTATTAACTGAACTTGGTCCCGATACCGGTTTCGATTCTATTGGTGATTTTTCACAGGCTCGCGGTCTTTCTAAATTTTTAAATAAACTGGACTCTACCAACAGCCTTGCAAAAACCATTATTTATAATCTGAATCCGGCTGATAATGAGATATTTGCCGCCATGGCAGGCAATTTTAATGACGGAACAGTTCCGGGCAAGATCCAGTTTGGATCGGCATGGTGGTTTCTGGATCAGAAATTCGGGATGATCAATCAGATCAATGCCCTCTCCAGTATGGGTTTGCTCAGTCGCTTTGTCGGGATGATCACCGATTCCAGAAGCTTTATGTCCTACCCCAGACACGAGTATTTCAGAAGGATCCTGTGCAATCTGATCGGAAATGATATCGAAAATGGCGAATTACCCAATGATCTTCAGTGGCTGGGACAAATGGTTCAGAATATTTGCTACTTTAACGCAAAAAATTACTTTAAATCATAATCTGGGAGATAAAGGGACTCTGAATGGAATGAGTTTAATGATAGATCCGCATGCAAAAAATGACTAATTATCGCTGGACGATATGTTCTCTGGTGTTCTTCGCCACAACCATCAATTATCTTGACCGGCAGGTAATCAGCCTGTTGAAACCTTATCTAGAAAAGGAGTTTGATTGGTCTGAAACTGATTATTCAAACGTTGTAGCTGCATTTCAGCTGGCTTATGCTCTTGGAATGCTGGGTGTAGGAAGCATTATCGACAGGGTTGGGAGTAAAATGGGTTACGCGATATCCCTGATATTGTGGAGTACAGCTGCAGTTATGCATGCATTTGTAAAGACCACTTTCGGATTTGGAGCGGTACGGGCATTTTTGGGTGTAACTGAAGCGGGAAATTTCCCGGCGGCCATTAAAGTTGTGGCAGAATGGTTCCCTAAACGCGAAAGGGCCTTTGCAACCGGTATTTTTAACAGCGGAACCAATATAGGAGCTGTTATTGCCCCCCTGATTGTGCCCTGGCTTGCTGTAACTTACAACTGGCAGATGGCCTTTATTCTTACGGGAGCTGTCGGTTTCCTTTGGCTGATCTTCTGGTTTATGCTTTATGAAACTCCCGAACGTCATAAACGTATTTCGGCTTCAGAGCTGGACCATATCAATAGTGATGAGGAAATCATTTCGGCCAAAGAAGGCGAAACAGAAGCCATTATTCCCTGGAGAAAATTATTAACCTATAAACAAACCTGGGCATATGCTGTTGGTAAGTTTCTTTCCGATGGAGTTTGGTGGTTCTTCCTCTTCTGGTTACCTGCATTTTTAATTTCTGAA
>JBAZCD010000160.1:0-6816 GCA_041671205.1 Pedobacter sp. | reverse complement strand
ATGATGCATGCATTTAAATTGCCGATTTATGAGCCCGGTCTGGATATCCTCTTTCACAGAAACATTGAACAAGACAGACTGAAATTTACTACAAATCTTGCTGATGCGATTAAGGACGCACAAATAATATTTCTTGCCTTGCCTACTCCTCCGGATGGTGATGGTGCAGCTGATTTAAGTTTTGTACTGGAAGCCGCTAAAGATATTGCCAAAATTATTACAGAATACAAAGTCATTGTTACCAAATCAACAGTCCCTGTCGGAACAGCTGATAAAGTAATTAAAGTCTTTAATGATCATACATCTGTTGAAGTTGATATTGTTTCAAATCCTGAATTTTTGCGTGAAGGGGTGGCAGTTGACGATTTCATGAAACCTGACCGGGTGGTGGTGGGTACCCAAAGTCTGAGGGCCCAAAAGCTGATGGCTGAGTTATATGGCCCGTATGTCAGGCAGGGAAATCCGATTATTTTCATGGATACCCGTTCTTCTGAACTGACTAAATATGCGGCAAATTCTTTTCTGGCTACCAAAATCACCTTTATGAACGAAATCGCCAATCTGTGTGAACTTGTTGGTGCCGATGTGGATGCGGTAAGAAAAGGAATAGGGGCTGATGATCGTATTGGAAAGCGATTTTTGTTTCCGGGTGTGGGTTATGGCGGCAGTTGTTTTCCGAAGGATGTACAGGCACTGGCCAGATCAGCCAAGGAGAATAAATATGATTTCAAGATCCTCGAATCTGTGATGGAAGTTAATGACTCTCAACGGGTAAGGTTGGTTGAAAAAATGAGAACGTATTATAATGGCAATATCAGAGGTAAGAAGATTGCTATATGGGGTTTGGCATTTAAGCCCGAAACCGATGATATTCGTGAGGCACCTGCCCTTTATATAATAGATGAATTACTTAAGGATGGCGCACTAATCACTGCATTTGACCCTGAAGCGATGGATAATGTAAAGAAGCAGATCGGTGATAAAATCTCATATGGTGAAAATCAATATGTTGTTTTGGAAGATGCCGATGCCTTATTGATCGTTACAGAATGGTCTGTTTTCAGGACTCCTGATTTTGACAAAATAGGATCATTGATGAAAACCAAAGTCATTTTTGACGGTCGTAATTTATATGATTTGCAGAAAATGATTGATTGCGGATTCTATTATAATAGTATTGGCAGAAAAACAGTAGATATATGATCACCCGTAAACGCGTTTTGATCACCGGAGCAGCCGGCTTTCTGGGCTCTCACTTATGTGACCGGTTTATTAAAGAAGGATTTCATGTGATTGGGATGGATAATCTCATTACCGGAGATCTGCGTAATATCGAACATCTTTTTCCGCTTGAAAATTTCGAATTTTATAATCACGATGTTTCCAAGTTTGTGTATGTTGCAGGTGAACTGGATTATATCCTTCATTTTGCTTCACCGGCAAGTCCGATTGATTATCTGAGAATTCCAATTCAAACATTGAAGGTGGGTTCTCTGGGAATTCATAATTTACTTGGCTTAGCGCGTTCCAAAAAATCAAGAATTCTGATTGCCTCTACTTCGGAGGTTTACGGTGATCCAACTGTAAACCCGCAGCCTGAAGAGTACTGGGGAAATGTTAATCCGGTAGGTCCCAGAGGTGTTTATGATGAAGCAAAACGTTTTCAGGAAGCGATGACCATGGCTTACCATACCTTCCATGGTTTGGAGACACGTATTGTACGGATATTTAATACCTACGGACCAAGGATGCGTTTGAATGATGGCAGAGTATTGCCGGCATTTATTGGGCAGGCCCTTCGCGGTGAGGATCTCACTGTATTTGGTGATGGCTCTCAAACCCGTTCTTTTTGTTATGTAGATGACCTTGTTGAAGGGATATACCGCTTGTTATTTTCAAACTATGCATTGCCTGTTAATATCGGTAATCCGGATGAAATTACTATCCGTGAATTTGGTGAAGAGATTATCAAACTCACCGGAACTAAGCAGAAAATGATTTTTAAACCCCTGCCGACAGATGATCCTAAACAGCGTCGTCCCGACATTACCAAAGCCAAATCAATTTTTGGCTGGGAGCCAAAGATTAACCGTGCAGAAGGTTTGAGAATTACTTATGAATATTTTAAATCCTTGCCCGAGCAGGAAATAAAACATAAAGATTTCACCTATTACAATAATAAATAATGTCCGGTAAGAAAATTTTAGTGACCGGTGGAACCGGATATATTGGGTCGCACACCGTTGTTGAGCTGATCAATTCAGGTTATGAACCTGTAATAGTTGATAATTTGTCTAATTCAAGCCCTCAGATCATAGATCAGATCATGAAGATCACAGGTATAAAACCTGAGTTCCATAATTTCGACCTTTGTGATGATAATCTTACCCGAAATTTTTTAGCAAAACATGCCGATATCGCAGGGTTAATACATTTTGCTGCGTTTAAAAGTGTCGGAGAGTCGGAAAGAGAACCATTGAAGTACTATAAAAACAATATTTATTCCCTGATCAACCTGCTGGAGGCCTCTGTGGGGCGCAAGATGAATGTTGTTTTTTCATCCAGTTGTACGGTTTATGGAGAGCCTGACAGCTTACCGGTCGATGAACTGGCTCCGGTAAAAAAGGCAGAATCTACCTACGGAAATACAAAGCAGATCGCAGAAGAAATATTAAAGGAGGTGTCGGGTGTAAATGTAAATCTTAAAGTGATCGCTTTAAGGTATTTCAATCCGGTAGGCGCTCATGCGTCGGCATTGATCGGTGAACTTCCAATAGGTGTTCCGCAAAATCTGGTTCCCTTTATCACCCAGGCAGCCATTGGGAAGCGTGGAGATATCATTGTTTTTGGGAATGATTATAATACGCCTGATGGGACCTGTATTCGCGATTATATTCATGTTGTTGATCTTGCAAAAGCACATGTTGCAGCAATAAGGCAAATGGAAAATGAGCAGAATGCCAAGCGATTTGATATTTATAATATTGGAACAGGACGCGGAAATTCAGTTCTGGAGGTAATTCAGGCATTTGAATTGGCAACCGGCCAAAAACTAAAATATACGATCGGAATGCGCAGAGCCGGAGATATTGAACAGATCTACGGCGATGTAAGCAAAGCTGAGAGAGAGTTATCATGGAAGGCTTCTTTAGGGATACAGGAAATGATGAGTTCTGCCTGGGCCTGGGAAAAGTATATCGGACAGCATCCTTTGTAAGTTGTCCCCGGCTCTTTCAACAAGCTTTGATGTGCAGCTGATAAAGATCCTTGCAGCTTAATTTAAATAATGATTTAGGAATGGAGAAAATATTGATAACCGGAGGAGCGGGCTTCATTGGTTCCCACGTGGTCAGGCGATTTGTGAATAATTATTCTGATTACCAGATCATTAATTTAGACAAGTTAACCTATGCCGGTAATCTTCTTAACCTGAAGGATATTGAGGATAAACCCAATTATAAGTTCATAAAGGGCGATATTGTTGATGCAGCCTTCATAGACAAAGTATTTTCGGAGGAGCAGATAGATGCGGTTATTCACCTTGCTGCCGAATCGCATGTTGACAGGTCGATCAGCAATCCGATTGAATTTGTGATGACCAATGTCGTTGGTACCGTTAACCTGTTGAATGCAGCGCGCAGCCAATGGAAATCCAATTACAAGTCTCATCGTTTTTATCATGTATCTACGGATGAAGTTTACGGCAGTTTGGGTGAGGAGGGCTTGTTCACCGAGCAAACTTCTTATGATCCGCATAGTCCCTATTCTGCATCAAAGGCGAGTTCCGATCATTTTGTAAGGTCATATCATGATACTTATGGCATTAATGCCGTGATCTCTAATTGCTCCAACAACTATGGATCATTTCATTTCCCTGAGAAATTAATCCCATTAGCCATCAATAATATCAAGAACAATAAACCAATTCCTGTATACGGTAAGGGTGAAAATATTCGCGACTGGTTATGGGTTGAAGACCATGCGCGGGCTATTGATGTGATATTTCATCAGGCCGAAAGCGGAAGTACCTATAATGTTGGAGGTCACAATGAATGGAAAAACATCGATCTGATCCGTTTGTTGTGTAAAATTATGGATAAAAAATTGGGAAGAGAGCCCGGAACGTCCTCCGGACTAATCACCTTTGTAACGGACCGGGCTGGTCATGACCTGCGTTATGCGATCGACTCATCCAGACTTCAGAATGATCTGGGCTGGAAACCAAGCCTGCAATTTGAAGAAGGCCTGGAGAAAACGGTAGACTGGTATCTTGAAAATAGCGAATGGCTGCAGAGCGTAACCTCAGGAAGCTATCAGACCTATTATGATGATCAGTACGGAAAAAGATAATAATATCATCTGAATCCTTGTTTTTTGTCTTTTATTCCTTAATACTTCTATTCGTATCTCAGGGATTCAACCGGATCGAGCTTGGAAGCCTTAACCGCCGGGTAAAGTCCCGAAATAAGTCCGACACCAATACAAAGACTTAAGCCAAGGATAGTCCATCCCCATGGCATGAGAAATGATCCTCCCATGATCATGGAGAGCAAGTTCCCGATTAGAATACCCAGAAAAACTCCTGTTATTCCTCCCATCAGACAAATAACAATTGCTTCAATCAAAAATTGCCTCCTGATAACCATAGGTGTGGCGCCAATCGCTTTACGGATACCGATTTCACGGGTACGCTCAGTCACCGAAACGATCATGATATTCATGAGTGCAATCGCTGCGCCGATAAGCGTTATCGCACCGATCACAATACCGCCTATTCTAACAAATTTTAAGTTTTCGACCAGTGTTTGTGCTATCGCATCACTTTTAGTGATCTCAAAATTGTTGTCATCGGCAATCTTGAGATTCCGGATATTCCTGAACAAAGCGGTTGCCTGGCCAATAGCTGCATCCATCTGTGCCGGATCATCACTCATTACTGAGATGGTGTATGAGGGATTTGTAATGGACATAACCTGCTTGGCCCTATAAAGCGGAATGACGCAAATCTTATCTCCCCCGAAACCAACACTTGATCCTTTAGCTTCAAAAACACCAATGATCCGGAATTTATTATTTCCGATGCTGATCGTTTTATTCACAGGGTCGGCATTTGGGAAGAGGCGTGTTTTGATCTCACTTCCAATGATTACCACGCTGGTGCCGTATTCCAGTTCTGATTGCGAGAAATTTCTTCCTGATTCTAATTTATACCCCGCTGATTGAATATAATTCTCGTCGGCGCCCAGGACAGAAATATTCGGATTAGTCTTTTCATTTCCGTACTTTACTGTACCTCCGAATGAAGCAAAGACATTAACAGAAATTGTTGCAGGAAAGTTGAAGCTTCTCTTGAATTCTGTAGCCTGTCTGTAATTTATTGATTTGTAGCGCTTTGGTCTTTGTCCGCCGCCTCCGATACGTATTCCAATACCCCGGTTACGGATCGTAAAAGAATTTGCCCCCATACTTGAGAAGGTATTATTCAGGGAACCTTCTATGGCATCGATGGAGGTTAAAATACCAACCAGGGCAGTTAAACCTATGGCAATGATGATGGCAGTTAAAAATGTCCGCAGCTTATTACCCTTAACGGATTGCATAGCCACTTTGACATTTTCTGAATAACTCATTTTTGTTGCCATAGTATAAATATAAAAAGTCCTGCTGGTTTGACAGCAGGACTTCATAAAATGTTACAAACTATAAATTATTAAACCGAAAATGATGTTCCGCAGCCGCAGGTACTGCTGGCATTTGGATTACTAAAGGTAAATCCACGGGCATTTAATCCATCTTTAAAATCAACCTCCATCCCTGCCAAGTATAAACCATGAGCCTTATGCATGAATACTCTGATCCCGTCAATAGAATACTCCTGATCTCCTTCTTTTTGCTGATCAAAGCCAAGTACATAATTCATTCCGGCACAGCCACCACCCTCTACTCCAAGTCTCAGTCCGTAATCTTCACCAAGTTCCTGTTGCTGAATAAGTTTTTTTATTTCATTTTTAGCACCATCCGTTAAAGAAACGGGTGCTGCAGGAGTCGCAATTTCTGTACTCATAATTCTTTTAAAATCTTGTCACAAATATACGTGAAATTGCTCACTTTTGTTCTGACCGCAGGCATTTTGACTATCTGTTAACAATTGCATTACCATGAACGAAATTGATTTTATCCTGGATATAATAAAATATGCCCTTGCCGGACTGATCGTTTTTTTTACAGGATGGGTTTTTATAAAGGCCTATCTCAGCGAAAAATTGAATTTCCAGAGACTGGAGCTTAAAAAAGCAGGATTGAAACATACTCTGCCACTCAGGCTTCAGGCATATGAAAGAACCGTTTTGTTTCTGGAAAGAGTAAATCCTTCCAGCATGCTTATCCGTTTGCATACACCTGGTATGAGTGCCCGCGAAATGCAGGCAATTGTGATATCAGATATTCGTGCTGAATATCAGCACAATATCTCGCAGCAGATCTATGTGAGCAACAGAGCATGGGCTGCAGTTAAGCAGATCAGGGAAGATACAATCAGCATGATCAATAGTGCAGCAAATGCACTGCCTGAGAATGCTTTGGCTGTTGACCTCAGCAGGGCAGTTCTCACTCATTTGGCTAATCTGGAGAACGAGAATCCGTATGATCTGGCTTTGAATATTGTTAAGAGTGATATGCAGTCTTTATTTTAATGGGATGAGTGAAAAGAAATTAACGACAAGTTCCGGTATTGAAATTAAAGAAGTTTATACTGAACCTAAAAATATTGAGCTGCCGGGTGAATTCCCCTTTACACGTGGAATTCAGAAGGATATG